>JAOPWF010000816.1 GCA_025965815.1 Mycobacterium sp. | reverse complement strand
TCCGCATGACGGTCACCAGGTCGCCCGGCTCGTAAACATCGTTGTCGTTGAACGGGCGTGCCGTCCAGACTTCGCCGTCGAGTTTGACCTGACCCTCGTGACGGCCGACGCGGTCCAGCACCAGCGCGCTCTTGCCTTCCAGCGCCTTGATGCCGGTGGTGAGTGCCTCACCCGAGGTGAGCCGTCGGCGCAGTGCCGGGCGAACCAGCGCCAGCAGCAGCACCGACACGATCAGAAAGACAGCTCCGTCGGCCCAGATCGGCCAGTCGAAAAGAAAGCTGGATCCGGCCGCGGCCAGGGCTCCGCCGCCGAGCATCAACAGGAACATGTCGCCGGTCAGCACTTCGGCCCCAGCGAACGCCAGCGCGACGATGAGCCAGATCAGAGGCACGGGCATGGCGTCAGCCTACTGCGAAGTCCGCCCTCTCCGCGGCTAACAACTACACTGCGAGCATCATGTGGTGCCCTAGTGTTTCCCTGTCGATGTGGGCCAACGCCTGGCTTGCCGGTGCGGCCGCGCCTGACGACGTGCTCGATGCGCTATCGCAATGGGCACCAAGACATTCCGTGACCGCGTACGATGCCGTCGCCGCAGGCCACACGGGTCTGCCGTGGCCCGATCTCGACGACGCGGGAGCCGTCTCCCTGCTGCAGACGGTGCGCACCGCGGCGGGTCGGCACCGCAGGCCGGCACCGGCCATCAGCGTGGTATTGCCGGTGCCCGGTGACGTTCGCGGACTCCCAGCCGGCACACAGTTTCAGCGCGATGCAATCGGCGCAGGCGAGGCCGTCGTCGTGGCCGATCCACACGACCCGACCTCGGTGGTTGGCATGGTGCCCGACTTCGAATACGACGACTCCGACGACGACGACATGGTGCCCGATCTGTGCGCGTTGTCGTGGACGGTGTACTCGATTCCCGCCGCACCGATCGTCGACCATCTCGACCTCGGCGAGGCCGAATACGAGCTGCGGTCAGCGGTGCGCTCGGCGGCGGACGCGCTGACCGCCATCCGCGCCATTAGCGGCGGGGTGGACGTCGCCGACCCGCGCGGGCTGGTCGAGCAGGTACTGCAATCGGCGGGCCATCACCGGGCCCCCGACCACGCACCGTCGCGGGCGCTGCGGGTCCTGGAGAACGCCGCCCACATCGACGCGATCATCACCGTGAGCGCGGGACTGATGCCGATCGCGACCCAGACCTCGTCGGAGGCGCAGATCGCCAACGAGGCCCTGCGGCCGCTGGTCGGGGTGGTGCGCTCAGCCCGCATCGCGGCGGTCAACGCGATCCTGCAGTCAGCCTGGCGGCCCTAGCTTCGCTAGCCGCCCTCGCGGCTCACACAGCAGTGCGGCGACGTGATGCACGGCCCGCCGTTGAGGCTGGGGCCGCAGCCGCACACCGGGTCCGGCCCCACCACCCGCGCCGGCTCACGGTCGTAGCGCAGCTCGTCGATGAGGTCCTTGGCCAGCCTGGCGAACCGGCGGTCGGCGTTTGGCGTGGACGCCCGGGCCAGCGCGATGCCCAGCTCGTCGGCCTGCTGACGAAGCTCGCTGTCCAGGTCCCACACCACCTCGATGTGGTCGGCGACGAAGCCGATCGGGCACACGATGACGGCCTTGGTGCCGGCAGCGGCCAGCGCCGTCAGGTGGTCGCCGACGTCGGGCTCCAGCCACGGCACCTGCGGCGGCCCCGACCGTGACTGCCAGACCAGATCGAAGTCCGGGTAGTCCGCGGCCGCGGCGACCAGCCGCGAGGCGTAGGCCACCTGGCGGCTGTACAGGTTGGGGCCGTAACGATCGTCGGCGGCCACCGGGATGGAGTGCGCGGTGAACACCAGCCGCGCCCCGACCCGCAACTCCGCGGGCAGTGTCTCGGCGGCGGCCGCTATTGCGTCGGCGAACATCTCCACTAGCAGCGGGTGGTCGAAATAGTGTCGAAGCTTGACCAGGTCCGGGGCATACTCGCCCACGACGCGCCGCGCCCGGGCGATGTCCTCGACGTACTGCGTGCAACTGGAGTAGCCGGCCCAGGCCGACGTGGTGAACACCGCTGCCCGCCGAATGCGGTTCTCCCGCATGGCCGAAACGGCATCCTCGACATAGGGCTCCCAGTTGCGGTTCCCGAAGTAGATGGGCAGGTCGGCGCCGCTCTCGATGAACTCGGCGTGCAGTGCCTTGATCAGTTCGCGGTTGATGCCGTTGATCGGCGACACCCCGCCGAAATGCAGGTAGTGCTCGGCGACCTCGTCGAGCCGCTCCGGCGGGATCCCGCGTCCGCGGGTGACGTTCTCCAGGAACGGCCGGACCTGTTCGGGGCCTTCGGGTCCGCCGAACGACAGCAGCAGAACGGCGTCGAATCGCATCAGAGCAACTGGGTGTGGGCGCCGCCGTCGGCGAAGATGATGGTTCCGGTGGTGGCCGGCAGCCAGTCGGACAGCAACGCGCACACCGTTTTTGCCACCGGTGTCGCGTCCTTCATGTTCCATCCCATCGGCGCGCGCTGGTCCCAGCCCTCCTCGAGCAGCTGCAGTTCGTCGCTGACGCCGGCGATGCCCGCGCCGACGATCGCACTCATCGCGAGCGTCCGGATAGGGCCTGCCGCAACCAGATTCGACCGGACGCCGTATTTGCCGGCCTCGCGGGCGACAAACCGGTTCACCGACTCCAGCGCGCTCTTGGCCACCGTCATCCAGTTGTAGAACGGCATCGCGCGCGTCGGGTCGAAGTCCATTCCGACGATCCCGGATCCGGGGTTCAGGATCGGTAGCAACGCCTTGGCCAGCGAGGCGTAGGAGTAGGCGGAGATGTGGATGCCCTTGGCGACATCCTCGAAAGGCGCATCGAAGAACGGGAACTCGCCCATCCCACTGCGCGGCATGAAGCCGATGGAGTGCACGACACCATCTAGTTTGTTGCCATCGCCGATCACCTCGGTGACCCGATCGGCCAGGGTGGCAAGGTGCTCGTCATTCTGGACGTCGAGTTCGAGCAGCGGCGCGGGATTCGGCAGCCGGTCGGCGATGCGCTGGATCAGCCGCATCCGGTCGAAGCCGGTCAGCACCAACTCCGCGCCCTGTTCCTGGGCGACCCGCGCGATGTGGAAGCCGATCGACGCGTCGGTGATGATCCCGGTGACCAGAATCCGTTTACCTTCGAGCAGTCCTGCCATGTCCGTCCTTTGGTTTGTGTCTGTAGCTGTCAGTGGCCCATGCCGAGGCCGCCGTCGACCGGAATCACCGCGCCGGAGATGTAGCCGGCGTCCTCGGACGCCAGGAAGCTGATGACACCGGCGACCTCTTCGACCAGACCGATCCGGCCCATCGGGATCGCGGTCAGCGCGGTGGCCTGCATCTTGTCGTCCAGCGAGCGGGTCATCTCGGTGTCGATGAAACCGGGCGCAACCACGTTGGCGGTGATCGACCGCGACCCCAGCTCGCGGGTGAGCGAACGTGCCATTCCGACCAGGCCCGCCTTGGACGCCGAGTAGTTGGCCTGGCCGGGCAGGCCCATCAGGCCGGCGACCGAGCCCATGAAGATGAAGCGGCCGAACCGCTTCTTGATCATGTTGCGCGACGCGCGTTTCGCCACGCGGAACGTGCCGGTCAGGTTGGCGTCGATGACCTTCGAGAAGTTCTCCTCGCTCATCCGCATGATCAGCATGTCGGCGGTGACGCCGGCGTTGGACACCAGCACCTCGACCGGGCCCTGGTGCTCCTCGACGGCGGTGAAGGCGGCGTCGACGGCCGCACTGTCAGTGACATCACACTCGACGCCGAAAAGCCCGTCCGGGGCGCCCGATCCGCGGTGCGTCACCGCCACCTTGTGTCCGTCGGCGGCAAGTCGCTGGGCCACGGCGAGCCCGATACCCCTGTTCCCGCCCGTGACCAGCACCGAGCGGGAGACAAACGGAGGGCGTCCGCCTTCGGAGACGCTGGCAGGGTCTGTAACGGCGGAATTTGATGTCGCCGGCGGCGCGGCTCCGGTGGCACTCACGCCCGTCAACCTATCGCCTCACCCGTACCGGGCCGAAATCGCGGTCCGGCGGGCAGAAGCGCAGCGACACGGGGATGTATCAGTTCGGCAGCCGCCGGTTGATCAACACTGCCGCCAGCGCCGCAACCGCCAGTACCAGGGCCCCGAGCCGCAGCCAGCCGACGCTGGCGTCACCCTTGATCGTCTCGTATCCGATCTGCTCCTGCAGCGAGGTGAAGACTTCCTTGAGCTGTTGCAGGCTGGACGCCGTGTAGGAGGAGCCGCCGGACAGGTCGGCGATTTTCTTCAGCATCTCGTCGTCGACGGGAACCGGTTGTCGCTGGTCGTTGATCTCCACGTAGCCGTACGGCGTGCCGAACGAGACGGTCGAGATCGGCACACCCTGGTCCTTCGCGGTGCGGGCCGCGGTATAGGCGCCCTTGGGGTTGTCCGGGTTCGACGGCACGGTCTCCTTGCCGTCAGACATCAGCACGATGCGCGCGGGTGGCGGTTGGTCACCGCCGCCGATCACCGCGCCGACCGTGGCGATGGCCTGCAGCGCGGTGAAGATGCCCTCACCGGTGGCGGTGCGGTCGGCCAGTTGTAGCTTGTCGATCGCGTTCTTGGTGGCGTCCCGGTTGGTGGTGGGTGACACCATCACGGTCGCGGTGCCCGCGTAGGAGATCAGACCCAGGTTGATGCCCGGCGTCAGCTGGTCGGCGAACTGCTTGGCCGCTTCCTGCGCCGCCGCCAGCCGGTTCGGTGACACATCGGTGGCCCGCATGGACTGCGACACGTCGATCACCAGCATCACCACCGCGCGGTTGCGCGGGATCCGGACATCGTTCGTCGGACCTGCCATCGCGACGGTCAGCAGCAGCAGCGCGGCGATGAGCAGGATCGCAGGCAGATGCCGCCAGCGGGTGGGCCGCTTGGGCGCCACGCTTTCCAGCAACTCCATGTTGGCGAACCGCAGCACCCGCTTCTGCCGGGCCATCTGCACGACGACGTAGAGCCCGATCAGCGCCAGGATCACCAGCAGGAACAGGAGGTACCACTTGTGTTCGAATCCCGACAGTGTCATCGGGCCGAACAACGGCAAAGTCATGTGAGGCTTGTCATTTCACGCTTGTCATTACGGCTTGTTATTTCGGGCATGGCATTTCAGTCGTGTCATTTCACTCGTGTGGTTCGACCGGCCTGTGCGTGAGGATCATTGGCGTCCGGCCAGCGCCCCGCGCCGCCGCGATGCAACGAAGCGGACGATGTCGGCGATCCAGTCACGGTCGGTGCGCATCGTCAAAAGCGGTGCGCCGCAACGGCGTAGCGTACGGGCCACCTCCGTACGATGCGCCCCGGCGGCCTTCTCGAAATCGTCGCGCAGCTGCGCGTCGATAGTGAACTCGCGAGTGACCCCGGTCTCGGGGTCCTGCAGGACGACATCGCCGACATCGGGCAGTTCGACATCGCGCGGATCGAGGACCTCGATGCCGAGCACCTCGTGACGCGCGGCGATGGCACGCAGCGGGCGCATCCAGTTGATCGGGCCGAGGAAGTCGCTGATGACGACCGCCATCCCGCGGCGGCGCTCGGGACGACGCAGGGCGTCGATGGCGGCCGCGAGGTCACCCCGGGTGCCCATGGCGGCCTTGGGAGCGGTGGCGATGGTGCGCAGCATCGCCTGCTCGTGCGCCCGTCCGGACAGCGCGGGCACCCGCACGATGTTCTCGCCGTTGGCGATGATCGCGCCGACGCGGTTGCCGCCGCCGCTGTTGAGGAAGGTGATCGCCGCCGCTGCGGCCACCGCCAGGTCACGCTTCTCGCAGCCGGTTGTGCCGAAGTCCAGGCTGGCCGACAGGTCGATCACCAGCCAGGTCTCCAACTCGCGGTCGTCGATCATCTGCCGCACGTGCGGCGTCGACGTCCTGGCCGTCACCGACCAGTCCATCCGGCGGACGTCGTCGCCCGGCTGGTAGATCCGCGACTCCCCCGGCTCGGAGCCCGGCCCGGGAATCAGGCCAAGGTGATCGCCGTGCAGCACGCCGTCGAGCTTGCGCTTGACGGTCAGCTCCAGGGTGCGCAGCGCCGCCGCGAGCTTCGGGTCACCGATGTCGCCACGCAGCATCGACGGCGGGTGGACTGCCGGCTTGCCGGCGGGCCCGTCGTCGCGAGCGGTGGATTCGCTCACCGACCGCTGGCCGCGGCCGCTGCGGCAGGCACCACGGGCGGCACCGAGTGACCTTGCTGCGGAACGGCATTGACCTGCGGCAGCGCCACCGTCTGCAGGATGCGGTTGATCACCGTCTCGGGTGAGATGTCGTCGGCCAGCGCGTCATAGGTCAGCACCAGGCGGTGCCGCAGCACATCGGGGATGACCTCGATGACGTCCTGGGGAACCACGTAGTCGCGCCCACGGACCAGCGCCAGCGCACGCGAGGCGGCGATGATGCCCAGCGACGCACGCGGCGACGCGCCGAACGCGATCCAGGCGCCCACATCGTTGAGGCCGAACTGACCCGGCTGACGCGTCGCGGTCACCACACGCACCACGTAGTCCACGAGCGCGTGGTGCACGAAGTTGTTGCTGGCCAGTCCCTGCAGCCGGAGCAGATCACCGGTGGCCAGGATGGCATTGGGCTCGGGTGGGGTGACGCCCATCCGGTAGATGATCTCGCGTTCTTCTTCCGGCGTCGGGTAGTCGACGTTGATCTTGAACAGGAAGCGGTCACGCTGCGCCTCGGGCAGCGGGTAGACGCCTTCGTTCTCGATTGGGTTCTGAGTGGCCATCACCAGGAACGGCTTGGGCATCGGATAGGTCTTGCCGCCGATCGACACGTGACGTTCGGCCATCGCCTCCAGTAGCGCGGACTGCACCTTGGCCGGTGCGCGGTTGATCTCGTCGGCGAGCAGGAAGTTGGCCACGATCGGGCCGAGCTCGGTGTCGAACTCCTCCTTGCCCTGCCGGTAGATCCGGGTGCCGATGATGTCGCTGGGCACCAGGTCCGGGGTGAACTGGATGCGGGAGAAGGTGCCACCGACCACCCGGGCGAACGTCTCCACAGCCAGGGTCTTGGCTACGCCGGGCACACCTTCAAGCAACACATGGCCCTTGGCGAGCAACCCCACCAGGATTCGCTCGATGAGTTGGTCCTGGCCGACGATGATGCGCTTGACCTCGTAGATGGCCCGTTCCAGGGTGTGCACCTCTGCGGCCAGCCCGCCTCCGTTAGGGGACGGCGGAGCCGAATGAGCGCCCGGCGGATAGCCGGGTCCCGGACCTCCGCCCGGACCGGAAAAACCCCCGGTGCCCTGCGGCGGTCCACCTGGTGACGTCATTAAGGATCCTCCCACGCTGTCTACGGACTCAGGTCTTGCGTACGGGCAACCGGCCCGGAAGCCGGGCGCTGTCTCGGCTGCCCGCAGTCAACTATTCCAGGCAGTTCGGAATCCGTCGACGTCGCCGGCCGCTCAGGAGTCGATGATGCGGGCCAGATACGGCGACATTCCCGCGGTGCGGACCGGGCTGACGGTGACCTTGCCCGCCGCCGACGACTCCTCCAGCATCTGGCCGCCACCCAGGTAGATCGTCACATGCTGGCTTCCGCCGGGGCCGTAGAAGATCAGGTCGCCGCGCTTGGCCTGCGACGGCGGAATGTGCCGGCCGGTGTTGTACTGGTCGCCGGAATACTTCGGAATCTGCACTCCGACGCCCGCGAATGCGTACCGGGTGAAGCCCGAGCAGTCGTAACCGACGGTGCCCGCCCCCGAGCCCACACCCTCACTGGGGCCGTTGATCGCGCCGCCGCCCCAGGAGTACGGAACACCCATCTGCGAAGCACCGCGACGGATCACGTACTCGATGGCCTGCGGTCCGCGAACACGGCCGCCGGCCACGCTGGATTCAGCGGGCCCGAATCCTAGGCTGCCGAGAAACTTGCGGCCGAGATCCATCGTGGTCTGCGCGGCCAATTGGCTCGCCTGAAGCGACGCGTTGGCAATCGCGACCGGATCACCGGGCGCGCCTGCGCTGAGCACCTTGGGCAGCGTGGGATCCCACACGCCGTCGCCGGGGTCGGCCGACGCCGGCGAAGCGAGCGCCATTACCAGGGGCAGCATCGCCAGCACCAGCCAGGCCAATCCGGCGCAGCGTAAATTCCTGTGGCGCAAGGCCATCACCGCCTGAGTCAGTATTCGATGTACCGGACCACGTACGGCGTCATGCCGCTGGAACGCACCGGTGAGATATGGACGTCCGAGCCGGTGTACGGCGCTTCGAGCATCTGGCCGTCACCGAGGTAGAGCGTCACGTGCTGGCTGCCGCCCGGGCCGTAGAAGATCACGTCACCGCGGCGCATCTGCGCCGACGGGATCTGGCGCCCGAGGTTGTACTGCGAACCGGAGTAGTGCGGCAGCTTGATCCCGACGCCGGCGAAGGCGTACAGGATCAGGCCCGAACAGTCGAAGCCGACCGTGCCGGCGCCCGAGTCGATGCCGCGGCTGGGCCCGGCCGCATTGCCGCCGCCCCACGAGTAGGGCACACCTATCTGCGAACCGGCGCGCTTGATCACATACTCGGCGGCCTGCCGCCCGTAGACCCGCGGGATCGCGCCGTTGGTGATCCCGGTGTCGGTGGGCTTGAGGATGCCGATCTTGGTCAGGAAGTTGCGCCCGAGGTCGGCGGTGACCTGCGCCGAGGTCGCCGAGATCCCCAGAACGGCGTTGACGATCGCGATCGGGTCACCGCCGACGAAGGCGCTGGGCACCATCGGCAAGGTGGTGTCCCACTCGCTGGTGTCGGCCGGGCGGGCGGCGACCGGACCGGCGGCCTGCGCCCCCTGCTCCCATCGATCGCCGGTGGTCGAGGCCTCCGGGGTGGCCGGCCGGCCGGAAGCGGACGCCGACCAGGCCGTGCGCGCGGCGTCGAGCTGGGCCTGCGCCTGGTTACGCTCGGCGGCAACCCGGTTCACCTCGGCCTGCTGCTCGCCGAAGGACTGCTGGGCCTGGGTCAGCGCCGACACCGCGGCGTCCTGGCTGGCCTGCGCGTCCGCGGCGGCCTGATCGGCCTTCTGCTTGGCCAGCCGGGCGGCCGACTCCTTATTCACCTGTTCGGTCCGGGCCCGCTGCAGGTTCGACATGACCTGCTGCGAGCTGACCGCCAGGGTCTGGCCCGCGGTGGCGGTGGCGACGATGTCCTGCGGGTCGGACGCGGTGAGGTAGGACCCGGACGGCCCGTTCATGTACGTCGCCGCGGCGAAGGTGTCGAAGCGCTGCTGCGCCGCGGCGATCGCGTTGTTGGCATCCCCGACGGCACGCTGGCCCTCGTCGACCTGCTGCTGAGCGGTGGCCGCGTTGTCTCGCGCGGTCTGCACGTCGACGAGCGCCTTGTTGACGCTCTCCTGCTGGGACTGGACGGCCGCGCCGAGATCCTGAAGTTTCTGGTTGGCGTTGGCCACGGCGGTGATCAGTGCCGCGATCTGGTTCGGATCGCCGGGGGCTGGCTCGGCGAAGGCCAAGCCCGGAGTAGCCACCAGCACTGCGAGGCTGACCGGCACCGCACAGGCCCGCCACCAGAGCCCGGGACCCGGGCGTGACGCCGAGGCGCGATGGGTGCGTCTCAACTCAAGTCTCCTATGGCTCAACGCGGGACGGGCCTTTCAATATCCGTGCGCAGCAGTCACTCGAAGCACTTCTACAACAATAGATACCTTCTGCACCGTACGTCACAACTGACCCTAAAGAAACTTTAGTCACAAATTACATACGTGTAATTGAAAGAGTTGTTACGGAATGGTGATGTTGTGAATTCGCCGGTGAACGGCGGCAGCGTATTAGCCGGTGGCGTCGGCCGAAGCGTCTGCCCTGGCAGCGCGTTTGCCGCGGACCTGCAGGACCCGCGTAATAACGGTGGCCGCGATTGCGCCGATCAGGACCACGATGGTCATTGCCGTCCAGGGAAAATCGGGGGTTTCCAACTGGTCGACGAAATTCTGCGCGGACTGCACAGGGTTGCCGGTTTTGGCCAGATCCTGGCCGGCTTCCAGGGTGACCCGATCGAAGTTCGGGCTGTACGTCCCGGCGTAGGACGGGCTCAGCACGAGCACGGTCGACCCCGGGTAGGCGTGGCCGACTTCGGTGGCGATATCGCGCAGCGGCGTGTCGACGGGCGGATTCCTGTCGATCACCACGACCTTGAGGTTGATGCCGTCCTTGTGGGCCTCTTCGACCACCTGCCGCAGCCCGGGGACAACGGCGTTAGGGGCGCTCACCCCGTCGTCGCCGACGTCGGCCTTGACCGCGTTCACGTCGACATCGGACGGGATGTAGTCCGGCAGAAACGGAATCGTCTGCGGTCCAACCATCGCTGCCTGTTACCTCCTGCCGAGCTGCCTTCACCGGCACGGTACGCGACGCCGCGGACCCGGGGTGGCAGCACTGTCCCTCGAACGCAAGACTGAGAGGTGGTGAAGGTGCCTGTCCTGGTTTGCAGGACAACCGTACTGTTAGAATTGCAAGTACCCGCCGACACAGCCCGTCGTGGGTGACGACTAGCCGGGAGTTGATGTGACCAGCAATGATTCCTTGAATTCCTTCGGAGCCCGCGACACTCTGAAGGTCGGAGACAACAGCTACGAGATCTACCGCCTCGATGCGGTATCCGGCAACGAGAAACTCCCCTACAGCCTCAAGGTGCTCGCCGAGAACCTGCTGCGAACCGAGGACGGCGCCAACATCACCGAGGACCACGTCCGCGCGATCGCGGAGTGGGATCCCCAGGCAGACCCGAGCATCGAGATCCAGTTCACCCCGGCGCGGGTGATCATGCAGGACTTCACGGGTGTGCCGTGCATCGTCGACCTGGCGACCATGCGCGAGGCGGTCGGTGACCTCGGCGGCGACCCCGACAAGGTCAATCCGCTCGCGCCGGCCGACCTGGTGATCGACCATTCGGTGATCGCCGATCTTTTCGGTCGCGCCGATGCCTTCGAGCGCAATGTCGAGATCGAGTATCAGCGCAACGGCGAGCGCTACCAGTTCCTGCGCTGGGGCCAGGGCGCCTTCAACGACTTCAAGGTGGTACCGCCGGGCACCGGCATCGTGCACCAGGTCAACATCGAGTACCTGGCCAGCGTGATCATGACACGCGAGGGCTCCGGAAAAATAACCGCCTATCCGGACACCTGCGTCGGCACCGACTCGCACACCACGATGGTCAACGGCCTCGGCGTGCTGGGCTGGGGCGTCGGCGGCATCGAGGCCGAGGCGGCCATGCTCGGCCAGCCGGTGTCGATGCTCATCCCCCGCGTCGTCGGGTTCAAACTGTCCGGCGAGCGGCGGCCCGGCGTGACGGCCACCGACGTGGTGCTGACGGTGACCGAGATGCTGCGCAAGCACGGCGTGGTCGGCAAGTTCGTCGAGTTCTACGGCGCGGGCGTGGCGGAGGTGCCACTGGCAAACCGCGCGACGCTCGGCAACATGAGCCCCGAATTCGGCTCCACCGCAGCGATTTTCCCGATCGACGAGGTCACCGTGGACTACCTGCGGATGACCGGTCGCAGCGAGGAGCAGCTGGCGCTGGTGGAGGCATACGCGAAGGCGCAGGGCATGTGGCACGACCCGCACCGTGAACCGAAGTACTCCGAATACCTCGAGCTGAACCTCTCCGACGTGGTGCCATCGATCGCCGGGCCCAAGCGGCCGCAGGACCGGATCGCGCTGACCGACGCGAAGTCGGCGTTCCGCAAGGACATTCACAACTACGTCGAAGAGCACATGCCGGTTTCGTGCACCAAGGTCGACGAGGCGGTCGACGAGACGTTTCCGGCCAGCGACCCGGTGTCACTGTCGTTCGCCGACGAGGACTCGGTCGACGTCGCCTCGGCCGCCGACGGCGCCGAGGGCCGGCCGAGCAATCCGGTTCCGGTGAGCTCCGAAGACCGCGGTGACTTCGTGCTTGACCACGGCGCGGTGGTGATCGCGGCGATCACCTCGTGCACGAACACCTCCAATCCGGAGGTGATGATCGGCGCCGCGCTGCTCGCCAAGAAAGCGGTCGAGAAGGGGCTGACCTCCAAGCCGTGGGTCAAAACCACGATGGCGCCGGGATCGCAGGTCGTCAGCGACTACTACGACAAGGCCGGGCTGTGGCCGTATCTGGAGAAGCTGGGCTTCTTCCTGGTGGGCTACGGCTGCACCACGTGCATCGGCAATAGCGGCCCCCTGCCCGAGGAGGTCTCGAAGGTCGTCAACGACAGCGACCTGTCCGTGACCGCGGTGCTTTCGGGCAACCGCAACTTCGAGGGCCGCATCAACCCGGACGTGAAGATGAACTACCTGGCGTCCCCGCCGTTGGTCATCGCGTATGCGCTGGCGGGCACGATGGACTTCGACTTCGAGGCCGACGCCCTGGGCCAGGACACCGACGGCAACGACGTCTACATGCGCGACATCTGGCCGTCGCAGAAGGACATCACCGACACCATCGCCTCGGCGATCAGCCAGGAGATGTTCATCAAGAACTACGCGGACGTGTTCAAGGGCGACGAGCGCTGGCGCAACCTGCCCACGCCGAGTGGCAACACGTTCGAGTGGGACGCGAACTCGACCTATGTCCGCAAGCCTCCGTACTTCGACGGAATGCCTGCCGATCCGCAACCGGTCAGCGATATCGCCGGCGCCAGGGTGCTGGCGCTGCTGGGTGATTCGGTCACCACCGACCACATCTCGCCGGCGGGCAGCATCAAGCCGGGCACCCCGGCCGCGCAGTACCTCGACGAACACGGCGTGGACCGCAAGGACTACAACTCCTA
>JAOPWF010000809.1 GCA_025965815.1 Mycobacterium sp. | reverse complement strand
GGCGTGAGCCTCATCGGCGACTTCAACAGGTGGGACGGCAACGACGCCCCGCTGCGGGTGCTCGGCTCGTCCGGAGTGTGGGAGCTGTTCTGGCCGGGCTTCCCCACCAACGGCCTGTACAAATTCCGGGTGCACGGCGCCGACGGCTCGGTCACCGACCGCGCAGACCCGTTCGCCTTCGCCACCGAGGTGCCGCCACAGACCGCGTCGCGGGTCTTTGAGAGCGAGTACACCTGGAGCGACGACGACTGGCTGGCGCGGCGGGCCGAAGTCAACCCGGTGTTCGAGCCGATGAGCACCTACGAGGTGCACCTCGGGTCGTGGCGGCCGGGCCTGAGCTACCGCCAGCTGGCCCAGGAGCTGACCGAATACGTTACGGCTCAAGGGTTCACGCACGTTGAGCTGCTGCCCGTCGCAGAGCACCCGTTCGGCGGGTCCTGGGGCTACCAGGTGACGTCCTACTACGCGCCGACATCCCGGTTCGGCAGCCCTGACGACTTCCGGTTCCTGGTGGACACGCTGCACCAGGCCGGCGTCGGCGTCATCGTCGACTGGGTGCCCGCCCACTTCCCGAAGGACGCCTGGGCGTTGGGCCGCTTCGACGGGACACCGCTGTACGAACACGCCGATCCGCGACGCGGCGAGCAATTGGACTGGGGCACCTACGTATTCGACTTCGGTCGGGCCGAGGTGCGCAACTTCCTGGTCGCCAACGCGCTGTACTGGCTGCAGGAGTTCCACATCGACGGCCTGCGGGTGGACGCGGTGGCCTCCATGCTCTACCTCGACTACTCACGCCCCGATGGCGGCTGGACGCCGAACGTCCACGGCGGCAGGGAGAACCTCGAGGCGGTGCAGTTCCTGCAGGAGATGAACGCCACCGTGCACAAGGCAGCCCCCGGCATCGTCACGATCGCCGAGGAATCCACCTCGTGGCCGGGGGTGACCCGGCCCACCAACATTGGCGGCCTTGGCTTCTCGATGAAGTGGAACATGGGCTGGATGAACGACACGCTCGACTACATCAGCCATGACCCGGTCCACCGCAGTTATCACCACCACGAGATGACCTTCTCGATGCTCTACGCGTTCAGCGAGAATTACGTGTTGCCGATCAGCCACGACGAGGTGGTGCATGGCAAGGGCACCCTGTGGAGCCGGATGCCGGGCAACGATCACGTCAAGGCGGCCGGGCTGCGCAGCCTGCTGGCCTATCAGTGGGCGCATCCGGGCAAGCAGCTGCTGTTCATGGGCCAGGAGTTCGGCCAGCGCGCGGAGTGGTCTGAGGAGCGCGGCGTCGACTGGCATCAGCTCAGCGAGGACAGCTTCTCCAACGGCATCGTGCGAATGGTGCACGACATCAACGGCGTCTACCGCAGTCGGCCGGCGCTGTGGACTCGCGACACCACTCCCGAGGGCTACTCCTGGATCGACGCCAACGACTCGTCCAACAACGTGCTCAGCTTTCTGCGCTTCGGCGACGACGGTTCGGTCATGGCCTGCGTGTTCAACTTCTCCGGCGCCGAGCACCCGCGTTACCAACTCGGGTTGCCACACGCCGGGCGCTGGCGCGAAGTCCTCAACACCGACGCGACGATCTACAACGGCTCCGGGATAGGGAACATGGGCGGAGTCGATGCGACCGAGGAGCCGTGGCACGGTCGCCCGGCATCGGCGATCATGACCTTGCCGCCGACCTCGGCGTTGTGGTTCGAGCCGGACGTCTAGGCTAGGGCGGCGGGTCAGTACAGCGCGTTGGCGAGCTTGCGCCGGCCCTCGATGACCTCGGGGTCGGCGGGGTCGAAGAGGTCGAACAGCTCGATGAGCCGGGTTCGCACCGCGGTGCGGTCGTCGCCCGCGGTGCGGCGGATCAGCCCGATCAACCGGTCGAATGCAGCGGGAACATTCTGCTGCAGGATGTCCAGGTCGGCCGCGGCGAATGCCGCCTCGATGTCGTCCGGCGCCGCGTCCGCCACAGCGGCCGCGTCCGGCGCCCGCGTGGACGCCCGGTCCAGGAAGTTGATCTGACGCACCGCACCCTTGGCTTCGGCGTGGTTGGGATTGGCGTCGAGGATCGCCTGATAGGCGTTGCGCGCGGCGCCGAACTCACCTGCGTCGAGATGCTCGCGGGCCTGCGCGAGTTCGGGGTCGACTTCCTCCGGCTCCTCGCCATCGGCGGCACCGCCGAGCTTGCCTGCCGTGGCGCTCAGCAGTGAGTCGATCCACTGGCGCAGCTGATCGGCGGGCTGCATGCCCTGGAAGCTCGACAACGGCTGGCCACCGGCCAACGCCACGACGGTGGGCACGGCCTGCACACCGAACGTCTGGGCCACCCGGGGCACCGCGTCGACGTTGACCGTCGCCAGCGACCATTTCCCGCCGTCGGCCGCGGCGAGCTGCGACAGGGTCTCCGCCAGCTGGATAGCGGCGTCACTGCGCGGTGACCACAGCAGCACGACCACCGGCAAATGGTTGGACCGGGCGAGTACCTCGGCCTCGAAGTTGGCCTCGGTGACCTCGACGACGTTCGGGCCGCCGGACACCGGCTGGCCCGGCGGTGCCCCGCCGGCGGGTTGGGTCGCGCGCTGCTTGAGGGCAGACAGATCAACAGCGCCGGCGGCCAGGGCGGGCCCTACTGGGGGGCGAGGACGTGTCACGCCTTCAAGTTTGTCACGTCGATTCTGGTAGCGAACCGCGCGGTGGTGTCACGCCCGCGGGGGCGCGCAGATCGCCGATTCGGCCCGTCCGATCGGCCCATATGAGGAAAATCACACTGCAAAGCGGCACAATGCTCGCCAGCAACGCCAGCAACCATGTTCCGACGGTCCATTTGAACGCGATTCCGGCCAGCAGAACGGTGACCACGAACGCGATGAACACCAGCCCGTGGACCATGCCGAAGACCTTGACGCCGATCTCCGTGCGCGGGGTGCCCAGGTACTTGAAATACATCCCGATCAGCAGTCCGACCCAGCTCACGGCTTCGGCCAGGGCCACAAGACGAAACCGGCCCGCGGTGCTGCGGACGTCAAAAGCGCTTGTCATGTCGCCATTGTGCCCGAGCAGGAACCCAGCTACTACGCAGCGTCGTTGTAAGGCGGTTACCCCGCGCGCAGGATGAGCGCGTCACCCTGACCGCCGCCCCCGCACAGGGCGGCGACGCCGTAGCCGGAACCACGCCGGGCCAGTTCCAGGGCGACGTGCAGGGTGATGCGGGCGCCCGACATGCCGATCGGATGCCCGACGGCGATGGCGCCGCCGTTGACGTTGACGATGTCGGGATTGATGCCCAGTTCCTTCGTCGACGCCAGCGAGACGGCGGCGAATGCCTCGTTGATCTCCACCACGTCCAGCTGATCGACCGAGATACCCTCGCGCGCAACGGCTTTCTTGATGGCGTTGGCGGGCTGTGACTGCAGGCTGGAGTCCGGGCCGGCCACCACCCCGTGCGCCCCGATCTCGACCAGCCAGCTCAGCCCGAGCTCCCGAGCCTTGTCCTTGTTCATCACCACGACAGCGGCCGCACCGTCGGAGATCTGCGATGCCGATCCCGCCGTGATGGTGCCGTCCCGCTGGAACGCGGGCTTGAGGTCGGCCAGCGACTCCGCGGTGGTGTTAGCCCGGATGCCCTCGTCCTCGGTGAACTCGATCGCGTCCCCCTTGCGCTGCGGGATCCTGACCGGCACCACCTCGTCGGCGAAAACCCCGTCTTTCCAGGCCGCGGCGGCCTTGCGGTGTGACTCGGCAGCGAACTCGTCCTGCTCGGCGCGGGTGAACTTGTCCACGTCGTTGCGGTGCTCGGTCAGCGCACCCATCGGCTGGTCGGTGAACACGTCGTGCAGGCCGTCGTAGGCCATGTGGTCGAGAACGGTGACGTCGCCGTACTTGTAGCCCGCCCTGCTGCCCATCAGCAGGTGCGGGGCTGCGGTCATCGACTCCTGGCCGCCCGCCACCACCACGTCCAACTCACCCGCACGAATCAGCTGGTCAGCGATCGCAATCGCGTCGATCCCGGACAGACACATCTTGTTGATGGTCAGCGCCGGAACGTCCCATCCGACGCCGGCCGCCACCGCCGCCTGCCGGGCGGGCAGCTGGCCCGCACCGGCGGTGAGCACCTGTCCCATGATCACGTACTCGACGAGCGACGCCGGTACCTCGGCCTTCTCCAGCGCTCCGGCGATCGCCACCGCGCCCAGATCGCTGCCCGAGAAATCCTTCAGCGACCCCATCAGCTTGCCGATGGGCGTTCGGGCTCCAGCAACGATTACCGACGTCGTCATTCCTACCTCCATAGCTGTTCTGGACGGCTTCTGAACCGCTCAAGAAGCCGACGGGCGACGCGCAAACTTTCCCGTCAGGTTACCGTGCTGTTATGACCACCGAGCAGGTTGACGCCCGTCCCGTCCTTGCCACCGCGCTGGTGACGGCGGTCGACCATGTCGGCATCGCGGTCCCGGATCTGGAAGAGGCCATCGCGTGGTATCACGACCACCTCGGAATGATCGTTGTGCACGAAGAGGTGAACGAGGATCAGGGGATCCGCGAGGCCATGCTGTCGGTGCGCGGCGCTCCGGTGGGCAGCGCCCAGGTTCAGCTGATGGCTCCGATCGACGATTCCTCGACGATCGCCAAGTTCCTCGACAAGCGCGGTCCGGGCTTGCAGCAGTTCGCCTATCGGGTCAGCGACATCGATGCGCTCACCAAGCGACTCCGCGAACAGGGTGTCCGGCTGATTTACGACGTGCCGCGTCGTGGCACCGCGAACTCGCGGATCAACTTCATCCATCCCAAGGACGCCGGTGGCGTCCTGATCGAGCTCGCCGAGCCGGCCGCCGAGCATTAGACAGCACGTCCCGCTGTGCTACGACCACTTGCGCGTCGGGCTGCGCGTTGCGCGGTTCGCCCAGCACGGCGTGTGCCAATGCCGCCGGTCTTCCATCGCATACTCACCCGCGTCCGCCAGCCAGACCACCAGATGCGCTGTGCCCGAGCGAATTTCGTGATCGCAGCCGGGGCAGCGGTACGTTTTCGTCGCCCGGGCCGCCGCAATGGGCCGCACTTCGTAGTCGTAGCCGTCAGGCCCCGTTTCGACACGGCGAGCGCCCGGCAACGGCGGCAGCGGCGGTTGCCTGCGACTCGAAGTTCGACGCCTGGCCATCCACCCAGTCTAGGTGCGCAAAGCTAGAACAGCCGGTACTCATCGCTGTCCATCCCGCGCATCCGGTCGTAGTCCAAAGTCAGGCAACGGATCCCACGATCGGTGGCCAGCGTCCGGGCCTGTGGCTTGATCTGCTGGGCGGCGAACACCCCGGCGACCGGGGCGAGCACGGTGTCACGGTTGAGCAGTTCGAGGTAGCGGGTAAGCTGCTCGACGCCGTCGATCTCCCCGCGCCGCTTGATCTCCACCGCCACCGACCGCCCTTGCTCGTCGCGGCACAGCAGGTCCACCGGCCCGATCGCCGTCATGTACTCCCGGCGCACCAGGGTGTAGCCGCCGCCGAGCAGCTCGACGTGCTCGGCCAGCAACGCCTGCAGGTGCGCTTCGACGCCGTCCTTCACCAGTCCGGGGTCGACGCCGAGCTCGTGGCTCGAGTCGTGCAGAACGTGCTCGATGGTCAACACGAGCTGCTCGCCCGCCGTGTTCGTGACGGTCCATACACCAGGCGCCTCTTGCAACGTGCAGGGCGGACTCA
>JAOPWF010000794.1 GCA_025965815.1 Mycobacterium sp. | reverse complement strand
AGTCGCGCGAGACTGTGCGTGCATAGGTCAACGTCGACGCTCGCCTGGTGTCGGGGTCGATGTTTCGTCGGAGGGTGGACCTGGTGCGGGGCGTGGGGGTGCGGAGGTGGAGGGGGTGGGTGGCTGTTGCCTAACCTCTAATCCCCCATCCCGTTGATCAAGGAAAAACGCGCCGACGAACAGTGTTCGCCTCCGGCGTGTCTTCCTTGATCAACGGGAGGGTGCGGGTGCTAGATGCGCCGGCCGGTCGCCGTGTTGAAGGCGTGATGGCTGTTGGCGCGCGGCTTGACGTACACGATCTCGGTCAGGTGCGGGACGTTGCGGGGGTTGGCGCGAACGACGAAACGCTCGTCCTGGCCCTCCATCGCGACCGTGCCGTGCACGAACGCGTCGGAGCCCAGTTCCTCGACCAGGTCAACCGTGATCGGCATACCACCGTCGCTCGGACCCACCAGGTCGGTGTCCTCCGGCCGGAATCCCACGGTGACCGTGCCGTTGCCGCCGTCGGCCCGTGCCGCCTCAAGCTGTTCGTGTGTCAGCGGAAGGATCATGTCGGCGAATTTGCCGCCCTGGTCGGTCAGCGGCACCGTCTTGATGTTCATGGCGGGGGAGCCCATGAAGCCGGCGACGAAGACGTTGGCCGGGCTGTCGTACAGGGCGCGTGGCGTGTCGACCTGCTGCAAAATACCGTCGAGGAGCACCGCGACCCGGTGACCCATCGTCATGGCCTCGACCTGGTCGTGCGTCACGTAGACGGTCGTGATGCCGAGTTTGGCCTGGAGCGTCGCGATCTGCGAACGCGTCTGCACGCGGAGCTTGGCGTCGAGGTTCGACAGCGGCTCATCCATGAGGAAGACCTGCGGCTCACGCACGATCGCGCGGCCCATCGCGACCCGCTGGCGCTGACCACCGGAGAGCGCTTTCGGCTTGCGACCGAGGTAGTCCTCAAGCTGCAGCATCCCGGCGGCTTCCTTCACCCGACGGTCGATCTCGTGCTTCGGCGTCTTGCGGAGCTTCAACGCGAAGGCCATGTTCTCGTAGACTGTCATGTGCGGGTAGAGCGCATAGTTCTGGAAGACCATCGCGATGTCGCGGGCCTTCGGCGGCAGGTGCGTAACGTCGCGATCGTCGATGTAGATATTGCCGTTGTCGACGTCCTCAAGACCAGCGAGCATGCGTAGGCTCGTCGACTTGCCGCAGCCCGACGGGCCGACCAGGACGAGGAACTCGCCGTCGCCGATGCTCAGGTCGAGCTCGTCGACCGCGGGGCGCGGAGTGCCCGGATAGATCCGGGACGCCTTCGAGTAAGTGACCGTAGCCATGACAGGTGCCACCTTCCACCGGCAGGAACGTGCCGGACGATCCGAGTAGAAGCACCGGACCGGCGAGATCGCCGGCCGGAGATGTCGCAACGGTAAACTGCCGACGCTTTCCTGCCAAGGAGTAGCGTGCGGATTTGCCCGTTTGGTCCCTGTTAGTGGCTAGTGCTTGGCTCGGGGGCCGTACTCGCTGACGTTGGTCGCGTACTGCTGCTGATGCGGCATCCGGCCGGCGCGGACCATCGCGTCGTACTGCTGCTTCGCCTCCTCGGTCGTCGGCGCGACCCACACGGCCGTTCCGTACGCGCAGATCTCGGTCCACCGACCCGCGATCTCGCCGTTGTCGAACCGGAACGCGACAATCGCGTTGGCCTGCCGCTGCTGCGCCTGGTAGATCATGCGGCCCATCGCCTCGTTGCGGCTCTGTAGCAGGAGTTGAGTCATCTCTGGTATCTCGCCACCGCCGATCGATCGCAGCCCGGCTGTGAAGCCGGAGCCGATGTTGCGGGAGCGCACGGTCACGCCGAAGACCTCGCCAAGGACCGCGCGTACCTCGTACCCAGGGATATCGTTAGATGTCACCACCAGCATGGACAGATGGTATTGCGGGGCGCCAGCGCCATCGGATGGTATGTCCGAGCGCGCCGCTGGCCGCGTTGCGTAGTATCGCAGGGTCGAGGACAACCTCGACTCGGAAGCACGCCGACGTGGCGCAACTGGTAGCGCACCCGACTTGTAATCGGAAGGTTGGGGGTTCAAGTCCCCCCGTCGGCTCTCATGATCAAGCCACTCACCCGGGTCTTTCTCGGTCTTCGGTTGGCTAGTGGCGGGCCGGCGGCCGTAGTTGTGCTCACTCGGTGCTCGGACGTGGTCGCACGCCGACCTGGCATTCGAAACCTTGACGGAGAAACTCGACTAGGGGCAGGCCGCCGCGAGCGCACCGACCGGATCCAGATACGCATCGGCGACCAGGGCCGTCCATTGGTACACGGCGTCCTCGTTGGACGCCAACGGCCAGGGCAGTGCTCAACCACCTTGATGACCAAGGTGGTTGAGCCCCCTTCCCCGGTTCAGCTAGCCCTTCCTTGTCCAGGTTCCGCAGCCCTCTGCGTGGAAGCCTTTGTCCCTCGCGGAGACCGCGACGATCACCTTCTTGCCCGGCACCACGTTGCCGTTCGCGATGATGTCATCCATCTGTCCGGAAAAGCCGTGCAGCCGCTCCCAGTAGCAGTTGGTCGAGTCCAGCGGAACGGTTGCGCTGTACGTTCCGGGAAGGATGTCGGTCCCGACCACCCAGTCCCCGTCGTCGAAGATGCCCTGCGGCCCGGCGGGCGCCGCCGGGGACGGAGGTGGGGCAGCGGATGCCACCGGTTGTGGACCGGCCGTGACCGTCGGGTTGGCGCCGAAGGCGGAGTGGAACGTCGGTGCCGCCGACGGGCGAGCAATTGGGTGGGTCACTGCCGCAAGAGCCACGACTCCGCCACACAAGACGATCATGCCGGCAGCGGCGAGCGCGACTATCAGCCCCGCCTTGCTCTTCTT
>JAOPWF010000419.1 GCA_025965815.1 Mycobacterium sp. | reverse complement strand
GACGGTCTGATCACACGCAACACGACCTACACCGACATCGACGAGGCCCGCACAGCCGCCGAACGGCTTGCCGAGTCGGGGGGGTAGGCGATGTCGGAGGAGAATGTGGAGGTGGTGCGCGCTGCTTGGGAGGCATGGGAGCGCGGGGACATGGAGGCCATCTTCGAGTTCTATGACCCGGCGATCGTTTGGGACCAGACCCACTATGGAGCGGGCGGGCCTTCCGGCACCTATCACGGCCATGACGGCGTCAAACGGTTCTTCCGAGAGTGGCTTGCGCCGTTCGAGAGCTACTACGCACACGCCGAGGAGTTCATCGACGCAGGGGAAGGCGTTGTGGTGCGCCTTCGGCAAGGCGGTCGCGGCACGCAGAGCCGCGTGGAGGTGGAGATGCCCCCCTATTGGCAGGTCTACCGACTCCGAGATGGTCTGGCGGTGCGAATCGAGGTCTACAGCGACAAGAAGGAAGCCGTCAAAGCCGTGGGGCTGGCGGAGTAGGCGATGTCGCAGAACGCTGACGCGATCCAACAGTGGTTTGACGCCTTCAACGGATTCATGCGCGGTGAGCTGTCCAGCGAAGCCTATGGGGAGCGATTTGATCCGCAGATCGAGCTGCTGTGGCGGGACCGGCAAACGTACCCCGACTTCCCGCAGCATCTTCGCGGGCTCCCAGAGTGCATCACGTTCTCTGAGCAATATCGGGATGGGTGGATCGACCTCGTCCAGGAGCCGCTTGAGTTGAGCGAGGCGCCGGGTGGTCGGGTCCTCGCTCTCGTTCGCCAAAGTGGCCGGGGCCGACAAAGCGGCGTCCCGATCGTCATCCACTTTTTCGAGCTGTGCACAATCCGAGATGGAAAGGTGCGCAAGATTGAGTATTTCCGCCATCGTGCCGACGCTCTCCAAGCTGCCGGCCTGGCGGAGTAGGCGATGTCGCAGCAGAACGTGGAGATCGTGCGAGCCTGCTTTCACGCATGGAACGCGGGGGACTTTGCTGCGCTTCGCGAGCTCGTCCACCGCGACGTGATTCTGCGCTCGCCTGAGGGCTGGCCGGAGTCCGGCCCGTTCGTGGGACGGGCGGCCGTCATACGCGGGTGGGAACAACTTCGCGAAGCCTGGGACACAGTCACTCATGAACCCGTGACCGACTTCCTCGCGGCTGGCGACCGCGTTGTCGTCAGGTCCACCTTGCGCGGCATCGGCCAGGGCCCTGAATTCCACCAGGAGTCCACGATCATCTTTACCGTGCGCAAGGGTCAAGTCTTGGTTTTGGACTTCTTCTGGGATCACGAGGAAGCCCTCAAAGCCTCGGGGCTGGAGGAGTAGGCGATGTCCCGGGAGAACGTGGACCTTGTCCGGCGGTCGAATGCGCTGTTCAACGCAGGCGACTTGGATGCTGCTTTTGAGCTGGCGCACCCGGACATCAAGTTCCGCGACCTTCAGAACGCTCCCGATCTGCCCGAAGCTCTGCATGGCCGTGATTCCCTCCGTCTCGCTTTGACGTATTGGACCGATGCCTTGGACGAGTTCGGGGTGGAGGCATACGAGTACATCGACGCCGATCCCTGGGTGATCGCGGACGTGCGGTGGCACGGCAAGGGCAAGAACAGCGAGGTTCGCGTCGATGTACGCCAGGCAGACGCGTGCAGGGTCGAGGACGGAAAGATCGTCGAGTGGATCGTCGGCTATGCAGATGTAGCGGAAGCCCTCAGAGCCGTGCGGCTGGCGGAGTAAACGGTGTCGAAGGAGAACGTGGAGCTTGTCTTGGCGATTCTCGGCGATGCCGATGTAGACCTCGTCCCGCTCGTCCGGGACGACGCCATTTGGGCCGCAGCCTCTCAAGGTGCCGCATCGGTCCTCCATCCTGATTTCGAGGTCGTCGGGACCGTGATCGGCACGGAACGGTCGTACGTCGGCATCGACGGCTTCCGCGAATTTCTCATCGACTGGCTTGGGCCATGGGAGGCATATCGATCTGAAGTCGTGCGGACCAGCGATCCCGGAGATGACGTGGTGACGATCTTCCGCATCTTTGCGAGGCGCGACGGAAGCGCGTCGGAGTTTGAGGGCAGCGGCGCTTGGATCTGGACAATCCGGGACGGCAAGATCGCTCGCATCGTCGGCTACGCCGATCCAGGCGAAGCCCTCAAAGCCGTGGGGCTGGAGGAGTAGCCAACGCCGCGGATGGATCTTGGGGCTCACGCCGCCTCGCCTAATGCCCGCCGGCGGGCGTCAGTTGCACCGGCAACGCTCGAGGCGGCCGTGTGAAGCGTCACCGGGCACGCGGCGAGCCGCTCGAGCGTCACGTCCGACTCGCAGCTAACGAGCGTCACGTCGAGCAGCCCGCCGAAGCTGTCCGGGTCGAGCTCTTGGTACGCGATGGCTGCCGACGTGTGGTCGGGGAACTCGCGGGCGACGGCCGTGCCGGCGGGGCAATCGTAGATCAGGACGAAATGGTGAAGGTCTGCGAAGCATTCCTCGCACACGTCCAGGGTGATCGCCTCTAACGCCCTCTGGAGGCTCGCGGCCACTACGGGGATGCGCCGCGGCGAGCTGCTTGGCGTCACCTGGCGGGCCCTTGACCTAGATGGCGCACGTTTGCAGATCGACCAGCAGCTGATCCCGACACCGGGCGGCGCCACGTTCGGGCCACCGAAGTCCAAGCGCTCAGAGCGCACGATCGTGCTCGACCCCGTGACGGTGGACGCCCTCCGGGCGCACCGCGAGGTCCAGCAGCTCGAGCGGGACTTCGCCGGCGCAGCAGCGTACGACGATCAGGACCTGGTGTTCTGCAACGAGCTTGGTGGCGTGATCTTCCCCAGCCTGCTGACACGGCGGTTCGCTGGAGCACGAAAGGCGGCAGGCATCCCCAGCGGCAACCTGCACGCACTACGACACACAGCCGCGACGCTCGCGCTGACAGCCGACCCTCCCGTCCCCCTGCACATCGTCGCTGCGCGCCTGGGCGACGATCCGACGACGCTGCTCAGCACCTACGCACACCTGCTCCCCCGGTCGGATGCGCAGGCGGCAGAAGCGGTCGCCGCGGTTCTCGTTGACAGTCCGTTGACAAATCAGGCCGTATAACCCGCAACCGCGGGGCGCGGCCTATTTGATGTTGTTGTAGACCGTGAAGAGCGGCATGTACATCGATACGACGATGAACCCGACGATGCCGCCGATCAGGATGATCATGATCGGCTCGAGGATCGACGTGAGCGCCTTGACCGACGCTTCGACCTGGTCCTCGTAGAACTCCGCCACCTTCTCGAGCATCGTGTCGAGCGCGCCCGTCTCCTCGCCGACGCCGACCATGTGGTTGACCATCGGCGGGAAGATGGGGGCCTGTGCGAGCGGGGCTGCGATCGTGCCCCCGCGCTTGACCGAGGCGATCACGCCGTCCATGGCCTCCTCGACGACGATGTTGCCGCCGGTCTTGCCGGTGATCTCGAGCGCCTGCAGTAGCGGGACGCCGGCGCCCGTCAACGAGGCCAGCGTGCGCGACCAGCGGGCGACCGCGATCTGCTGCACGATCGCGCCGATCTTCATCGGCACGCGTAGGCGGAAACGGTCCCATTGCGGACGTCCCCATGAGCTCTTCTTCCACTTGATGAACGCGACGATCGAGGCGCCGAAGGTCCCGAACATCAGCCACCAGTAGCCGGTCACCATGTGCGAGAGTCCGACGGACACCTTGGTGATCGCCGGGAGCTGCCCGCCGAACTGCTTGAAGACTCCCTCGAACACCGGCACGAGGAACGCGACGAGCGCCATCATGACCCCGACCGCGAAGGTGATCACCAGCACCGGGTAGATCATCGCCGAGCGGATCTGGCGGCGCAGGGAGGCGTCCTTCTGCAGCTGGTCCGCGACGCGCAGGAGGGCGTCCTCGAGCACTCCACCCATCTCCCCCGCCTGCGTCATCGCGACGAACAGGGGGTTGAACACCTTCGGATGCCGCGCCATCGCGTCGCTCAGCGAGATGCCCGCCTCGACGTCCTTGCGCACGGCCACGATCGTTTCTTTCAGGAACTTGCTCTCGGTCTGCTCCTCGAGCACGTAGAGCGAGCGCAGGATGCTCATGCCGGAGGTGATCATCGTCGCGAGCTGGCGCGAGAAGATCGCCAGCTCGGACGCTTTCACGCCCTTCATGAAGCCGAGCTCCAGCTGTCGTGAGGCGTGCTTGTCGGCGACCTCGAGGACGATCAGCCCACGTTGCTTGAGCTGCTCGGATACGGCCTGCTTGGAGTCGGCCTCGACCTCCCCTGCGGCTTTCACCCCCGCCAGGTCGATCGCCTTGAAGGCATAGGTGCTCATCGCTGCCCCCTAGGCCGCCGCGAGCGTGCCCGAACCGAGCAGGCGCCGCAGCTCCTCGGGCGTCGAGGAACGAGCTTCGGCAAGGTTCTGGGTGATCTTGCCTTCCCTGACGAGACCCGCCAGCGAGGTGTCCATCGTCTGCATGCCCGCCGCTGAGCTGGTCTGCAGGACGGAGTAGATCTGGTGCGTCTTGCCCTCGCGGATCAGGTTGCGGACGGCCGGGTTGGGGACGAGCACCTCACAGGCGACCACGCGGCCGGAGCCGTCGGCGGTCGGCAGCAGCTGCTGGGTCATGATGCCCTGCAGCGCCACTGAGAGCTGCACGCGGACCTGGCCCTGCTGGTGAGCCGGGAACACGTCGATGATGCGGTCGATCGTCTGGGCGGTGTCCTGGGTGTGCAGGGTGGCGAACACGAGGTGTCCGGTCTCCGCCGCGGTCAACGCGGTCGAGATCGTCTCGAGGTCGCGCATCTCGCCGACGAGGATCACGTCCGGGTCCTGGCGCAGCGCGGCCTTCAGGGCGTCGGCGAAGCTCCGTGCGTCGGAGC
>JAOPWF010000782.1 GCA_025965815.1 Mycobacterium sp. | reverse complement strand
GCCGCGGTCCAGCCGACCCAAGCAAAGCGGCCGCACGCCATAGGGGTCGCGGGCCGCATAAAGGGTGTTCTCGTCCATGAAGGTAAGACAGAACGCGCCGCGCACGGTGGGAAGCAGGTCGAGGGCGGCCTGTTCCAGGGTGGCGTCAGCGGCACCGTGCGCCAGCAGCGCGCCGAGGATGTCAGAGTCGGTGGTCGCCGCGCCGGGCATCTTCGAGTTGATCAACCCGGCCTCGCGGGCGCGGGCAGCCAGTTCGGTGGTGTTCACCAGGTTGCCGTTGTGGCCCAGCGCGACGCCCGTGCCTGCGGCGGTGTTGCGGAAGACCGGCTGCGCGTTTTCCCAGGTGGTGGACCCGGTGGTGGAATACCGGCAGTGCCCTATGGCGACGTGACCTTCCATCGCGGCCAGCGTCTGCTCGTCGAACACCTGGCTGACCAGGCCCAGATCCTTGAACACCAGGACCTGTGAACCGTCGGCTACGGCGATGCCCGCGGCCTCCTGGCCGCGGTGCTGCAGCGCGTAGAGACCGTAGTAGCTGAGCTTGGCGACATCCTCACCTGGTGCCCAGACGCCGAAGACGCCGCATTCTTCACGTGGGGAGTTCTCGAGATCGGGCTGGTGGTCGGTCTGCGGGCCGGTCACTGTCGGGGCTGCTCCCTGGGGCGCGGTGGCTGACGTTGTTCAGTCTACGGTTACCCGCAGTTCTATACGTCATCCAACGGTGTGTTGGGCTCTGGTTGTTCCCGGCGCGCCGCGCATCGGTCAATAAAATTACCGCTAGCATCCTGCTGCGGGCATCCAGATGCCGGCGCCCACGACGGAAGGCGACCCGGTGAGCGACAAGCCGAACATCCTGATCATCTGGGGCGATGACATCGGACAGAGCAACCTCAGCTGCTACAGCGACGGCGTCATGGGCTACCGAACCCGCAATATCGACCGGATCGCGAGCGAGGGCGTGCGGTTCACCGACTATTACGGCGAACAGAGCTGCACCGCAGGCCGAGCGGCCTTCATCACCGGCCAGAACCCCTACCGCACCGGCCTGACCAAGGTCGGCTTGCCCGGCGCGCCGCTCGGTCTGCAGGCCGAGGACCCGACCATCGCCACGGCATTGAAGGCCCAGGGCTATGCCACTGGCCAGTTCGGCAAGAACCACCTCGGCGACCGCGATGAGTTCCTGCCCACGGCCCACGGCTTTGACGAATTCTTCGGCAACCTGTATCACCTCAACGCCGAAGAGGAGCCGGAGAACGTCGATTATCCGAAGGACCCGGCGTTCCGGGAGAAGTTCGGGCCGCGCGGTGTCCTGCACACCTGGGCGAACCCCGACGGCACCCAGCGCATCGAGGACACCGGTCCGCTCACCAAGAAGCGGATGGAGACCTGCGACGAGGAGTTCCGCGACGCCGCAGTCGATTTCATCAATCGCCAGCATGAGGCGGAGACCCCGTTCTTCGTCTGGTTCAACGCCACGCATATGCACTTCCGCACCCACCCCAAGCCCGAGAGCATCGGCCGCTCCGGGCGCTGGCAGTCCGAGTACCACGACACGATGCTGGACCACGACGACATCGTCGGAGACCTGCTGGGCACCCTCGACAACCTCGGCATCGCCGACAACACCATCGTCATGTACTCCACCGACAACGGCCCGCACATGAACTCCTGGCCCGACGCCGGCATGACGCCGTTCCGCAACGAGAAGAACTCGAACTGGGAGGGCGCCTACCGCGTCCCGGCTCTGGTGCGCTGGCCAGGGCACATCCCCGCAGGCGGCGTACTCAACGGCATCGTGAGCCACAACGACTGGTTCGTCACGCTGCTGGCGGCCGCCGGGGTGCCCGATATCGCCGACAAGCTCCGCTCAGGCACTGAACTGAGCGGCACGTCGTTCAAGGTTCACCTCGATGGACACAATCAGTTGCCCTACATCACCGGTGAGACCGACGAGAGCCCGCGTCAGCACTTTTTCTACGTCTCCGACGACGGCGATCTCACAGGATTGCGATTCGACAACTGGAAAATCGTGTTCATGGAGCAGCGGTGCGTCGGGACGCTGCAAATCTGGCTGGAGCCTTACACCGAACTGCGCGCACCGAAGCTGTTCAACCTGCGGACCGACCCCTATGAGCGGGCCGACATCACATCGAATACCTACTTCGACTGGATGATCGACCGCATCTGGGTGTTCACTCCGGCCCAGGCCTACGTCGCCCAGCAGCTGCAGACGTTGGTCGAGTTCCCGCAGCGGCAGAAGTCGGCCAGCTTCAACCTCGAGCAGGTGATGGCCAAGCTGCAGGCCGGCATTCCCGGCACCTGACCCTATTCGCTCAGCGGCACCAGCGGCAGCCAGGAGGCGACTTCGCCGGCCCGCGATCCCGACAGCCGCACGGTGCCGGCTGTCACAGCGTCCTCCAGAGCCAGTAAGCCGGTGGCCAGCAGCAGCCAGGTCCTGGCGTCGGTCTCCACCACGTTGGGCGGGGTGCCCCGGGTATGCCGGGGACCCGAAATGCATTGCACCGCAACGAACGGTGGCACTCTGACCTCGACGCTGGCGCCCGGCGCCACGGCGGCAAGGGTGCGCGCCGTAAGCCGAACCGCGGCGGCCAGTTCGGCACGTTCGGGGGCGGGACGGGTGTCGTCGCGAAGCCAGTCGGCGACGGCCGACACCGCTTCGCGGGTCTTTGCCGGATCGACGGTACGGCGGGCGGCCATACTTTAGGGTCTCAAAGTGCGTGTCCGCCGCTACTGGCACAACCCGCCATACAAGGCGGCCGGACTGGTGCTGTCAATCGTCGTCGTGGCCGTGTTGGCGCTGGTCTACCTGCAGTTCAGGGGCGACTTCACGCCGAAGACGCAGCTGACGCTGATATCGGGCCGCGCCGGGCTGGTAATGGATCCGGGATCGAAGGTTACCTACAACGGGGTGGAGATCGGCCGGGTTGCCAAGATAACCGCGGCCAGCGTCGGCGGCACACCGAACGCCAGGCTGGTCCTGGGCGTGGACCCGAAATATGTCCCGGTGATACCGGCGAATGTGGTCGCCGACATCCAGGCCAGCACCGTGTTCGGCAACAAGTACGTGGCGTTCACGTCGCCGGAGAACCCGGCCACGCGGCCCATTTCCAGCACCGACGTCATCGACGTCTCGTCGGTGACGACCGAGTTCAACACGCTGTTCGAGACGGTCACGTCGATCGCGGAGCAGGTGGACCCGGTCAAGCTGAACGCAACACTCTCGGCGACCGCCGAGGCGCTGGCCGGGCTGGGCACCTCGTTCGGCGACTCGATCGTCAACGGCAACGACATCCTGGCCGACCTGAACCCGCAGCTGCCGCAGCTGCGCTACGACAGCAGACAGCTGGCCGACCTGGCCGACGTCTACAGCGACGCGTCGCCGCAGCTGTGGAACTTCCTCGACAGCGCGATCACCACCGCAGGCACGCTGCACGAACAGCAGCGCGACATCGACGCGGTGCTGCTGGCCTCGGTCGGGTTCGCCTGCACCGGCTCCGGCATCGTCGAACGTGGCGGCCCGTCCCTGGTGCGCGGCCACGCCGACCTCGTCGCTACTTCGCAGCTGCTCGACGAGTACAGCCCGGAGTTCTACTGCATGCTGCGCAACTACGCCGAAGTCGGCAAGAAGGCTGCGAACAGCCTCGGCGGCAACGGTTACTCGCTGACCGGGTTCGGTACACTCCTAGGCGCGCCGAATCCCTATATCTATCCCGACAATTTGCCACGGGTGAACGCCAAGGGTGGTCCGGAGGGCCGCCCCGGATGTTGGCAGCCGATCACCCAGGATCTGTGGCCGGCGCCGTTCCTGGTGATGGACACCGGCGTGAGCATCGCGCCCTACAACCACCTCGAGCTCGGCCAGCCGATCCTGGTCGAGTATGTGTGGGGTCGCCAGGTCGGGGAATACACGATCAACCCCTGAGCCTCGTTGACATCAACAAACGTTCAGGTTTTACCGTGGACTCATGACCTTCAAACCATACGAGATCGAATTCATGGAGGCGGCGGACCTTGGACGGCTGGCGACCATCCAGTCCGACGGCACACCGCAGAACAGTCCGGTCGGCTTCACCTACAACGAGGAATTCGGCACCGTCGACATCGCCGGCTACACCATGTCGAAGAGCCAGAAGTTCCGCAACATCGCCGGCAACGACAAGGTGGCGTTCGTCGTCGACGACATCGCCTCGCGCGACCCGTGGCGGGTGCGCTGCCTGGAGATCAGGGGCACCGCCGCGCAGACCGAGACGGCCGAAGGGGCGCGCGGCGGCGCGGGCGATGCGCTGGACTCTGCGATCATCCGCATCACCCCGCACCGCATCATCAGCTTCGGCATCGATGACACCGAGACGGAGCCGCACCTGCTCAAGCCCGACATCCGGAACGTCTGATGCTCTTCGCGCAAGTGCTCATCGCGGTCTGATGCTCTTCGCGCAAGCGCTCATCGCCGTCGCCACCACCGGGGCCCGCAACCGGTTCTGTACCACCAGGGCCGCCACGGCACCCGCTTCATTGGTCGCCAGATGGGCCAGCATCGGAGCCGCCAGGCTGCCCGAACGGTCGCGGAGCCAACCGAACATCCAGCCCGCCGCGCCGGTGACCAGCACCGTGCCGATCACCGGTTCACCGGTGCTGCGCGCATCGGCAATGTGCGACAGTCCGAACGCCGCCGCCTGCACGAGCCGCCCACCCGCAATGCCGAACGCGTCGGCGGCGACGGTTCCCAGCGCGGCGCGGAACGCGGCCTCCTCGGCCCACACCGTCCCGACCGGTATCCGCAGCGCGAGCCACTGGACCGCCGGTTCGGGGATGTCGCGCTCGGCCATGGCGCAGCGCGCCGCAGGCACCGAGCTGCTCGCCGCCACGCCCGCCGCCACCGATGCCCCGGCCGCCAGGCCCAGCCGCACACCCACCCCGAGCGCAGGCGGACGTAGACCCAGCGGGGCAGGGGTGCTCGCCACCAGGGCCGCTCCGAGGACGGCATGCACCAGTGAGCGCCACCGCTGCGGTATCCGCGGGCCGACCGTGCCGCTCCAGGCCACCAGCGAAGCCGCCAGGGCCAGCGCGTGCACCTGACGGGTTCGCCTGGGGCTCACCGGAATTCGGGTCCGTCTTCGGCGATGGACTTCTCCAGCGCGATCCGGACGCGTTCGGTGTCGGCAGCGGTCCAGCCATCCGGCGGTGCGACGGCCGCCCAGCCGTCCAGCACGGACAGACCGTAGTTGTGGCCGTGGCCACCGGGCATCCCAGCGGCATTGGTCATGTCGGCGGTGACCTGCCAGAACGTCACGATCGGGTACCACCGCATGGACGCGGTGCGGTCGAACCCCGGCGGTTCGACCAGCCAGTCCGGCCGGGAGAACAACAGATCCGGCGACCACCACACAATCGGGTCCGAGGGGTGTTGGACAAACATCACCCGCGTGCCGTCCCACGGCGGCGCGGCGATCCGCGCAATGTCGGGCCCGTTGGCGAATCGCACGGTCCGGCCGTTGTCGTAGCGCGGCCTCACCTCGGGGGTACCGGGATCGCGCCGCTCCTCCAGCGCGCGCCACAGCGGACTGGCGTTGGGGGGGCCCACCCACAACACCGAGTCGAAGCCCATACTGGCGATGTCGGGCAGCCAGTCGAAGGCGCCCTGACCGGCCATCGAGCCCAGGCTCTCGCCGTAGAGCACCAGCTTCGGCCGGCGCTCGGGCGGCACCTGCACCCAGCGGTCGTGAATGGTGTTGACCATCATCCGGCCAACCTCCATCGACCTCTGCTGGTCACCGAGAAAGGAGATCCAGCTGGGCAGATACGAGTACTGCACGCCCACCAGTGCGGTGTCGCCGTTGTACATCGTTTCGATCGAGCGCGCCGCGACCGGATCGACCCAGCCAGTGCCGGTTGTCGGGATGATCACCAGCAGCTTGCGGCCGAACGCCCCGGTTCGCTCGAGTTCGCGGACCACGACGTTCATCCGGTCCTCGTCGGTGCCGGCGGTCTGCAGTCCGGCGTAGACCCGGATGGGTTCCTTGGCCGGCCGCCCGCTGAAGCGGGTCAGCTCCTCGGCGTCCGGGCCGGTCGCCACGAAGTTTCTGCCCTGGTATCCCAGCGTCTCCCACGGCGCGAAGGACGTTGCACTACCGGACCTTTCGGGTTCCAGTGGTTGGCTTATCCCCGGCCGCGTGGTGGTGTTCTGCGGCTGGAACACCCGGCTGGCGCCGGCCAGGAAGCCGCGCATCAGCACGCCGTTGATCAGCGTGATCAGCAGCACCACGACGATGGCGGTTCCGATGAACATCGCCACCTCGTCGTGCAGGTGCCACCGCCTGATCAGCGCTCGCGCCAGTAGCTTGATGGCGTCGATGATCACCCGCGACACCCCCACGAGCAGACCGCCGACGATCACCGCGAGGAACAACGTGCGCATGTAACCCAGGGTTGCGGGGCCCTCAATGCCCATCAGCGCCGAGACCTGCCGCTGCCAGTCAGCCGCAGGGATGAGCATCAGCACGCTCGCAGCGGCCGACACCACGACGGTGGTGGCTTTCATCCAGTACAGCATGCGCGGCGGTGGCGGCCACCACGAGCGACCTCGTAATACGAAGCGCTTCAGCGCCTTTCCGGCGACCACGCCGAGGCCATACCCGATCGCGGCGTTTATCCCGCCGATCAGGCCCTGGAACAGCCAGTCCCGCGGCAGCAGTGACGGCGTCAGCGACAGACAGAAGAACAGCGTGCCGAACCCCACCCCGACGAACTTCAGCCGCACCAGGCTCCACGCCCACACCAGCAGCGGATGGCGGTGACGGCGCTCGGCGGACTCGGCTACCTCTGCGCCGGTGACGTTGTGCGCCGGGGCACTCATCCGAAAAGCCCGGGGAGCACACCCTCCGACGTGGCCCGCAACTCCTCCAGGGAAATCGAAAACTGGCCCTGCACCTCGATGGCGTCCGAAGCCTGGTCGACGACCCCGATGCGGGTCACCGGCAGGCCGCGCGCCTCGCACATGGAGCGGAACCGACTCTCCTCGGTGCGTGGAATCGCCACCAGGACCCGGCCGGCCGACTCGGAGAAGAGAAATGTGAACGGGTCTGTGACATTTTCCGGTGTCTCCGGAAGCAATATGCGGCAACCGGTTTCACCGGCGAGCGCGGCTTCCACCACCGCCTGCATCAGGCCGCCCTCACTCAGGTCGTGGGCGGCGGAGATAAGACCGTCGCGCGACGCCGCTGCCAGCACCTCGGCGATCAGCTTCTCCCGGCCCAGATCGACAGCGGGCGGGCGGCCGCCGAGATGGTCCGCGGTCACCTGGGCCCAGATCGAACCGTCGAACTCGTCGCGGGTGTCGCCGAGCAGCATGAGCGTCTCGCCCGCCTCGGTACCCAGACCGGTGGGGATGCGCCGCGTCACATCATCCAAGACGCCGAGCACGCCCACCACCGGGGTAGGCAGAATCGGGGTGGAGCCGGTCTGGTTGTAGAAGCTGACGTTGCCGCCGGTGACCGGAACGCCCAGTGCCGCACAGCCGTCGGCGAGGCCGTGCACTGCCTGGGAGAACTGCCACATCACGCCGGGGTCCTCGGGGGAGCCGAAGTTCAGGCAGTTGGTGACCGCGACCGGGGTAGCGCCGGTGACCGCGACGTTGCGGTAGGCCTCGGCCAGCGCGAGTTGCGCGCCGGCGTAGGGATCGAGCTGGGTGTAGCGGCCCGACGCGTCGGTGGACACCGCGATGCCGCGGCCGGTCTCCTCGTCGATGCGCAGCACACCGCCGTCGGCGTGCTCGGCCAGCACGGTGTTCCCGCGGACGTAGCGGTCGTACTGCTCGGTGATGAAGGCGCGGCTGCACAGGTGTGGGCTGCCCAGCAGCGCAAGCAGAGTCGCGCGCAACTCGTCGCCGGTCACCGGTCGTGGCAGCTTGGCCGAAGTGTCGGCGATCAGTGCATCCTGCGTGTCGGGCCGGGCCACCGGGCGCTGGTAGACCGGTCCTTCGTGGGCCACGGTGCGCGGCGGCACGTCGACGACGGTTTCGCCGTGCCAGGTGATCGCGAGCCGGTTGCCGTCGGTGACCTCACCGATGACGGTGGCCAGCACCTCCCACTTACGGCAGACCGCGAGGAAGGCGTCGACGTTCTCTGGGGCCACCACGGCGCACATGCGCTCCTGCGACTCGCTGGACAGGATCTCCGCCGGTGTCATATTGGCCGCCCGCAGCGGCACCGCGTCCAGCTCGATCGCCATGCCGCCGTCCCCGGCGGACGCGAGTTCTGATGTGGCACAGGACAGTCCGGCACCACCGAGGTCCTGGATACCGATCACCAGATCAGCGGCATAGAGCTCGAGGCAGCACTCGATGAGCACCTTCTCCATGAACGGGTCACCGACCTGCACGGACGGCAGCTTCTTCCGAGATCCGCTTGCGGGATCGAGCGTCGATCCAGCCCCGGCACCTTCTTCCTCGCCGCCGAAGGTCTCCGACGCCAGCACCGACACGCCGCCGATGCCGTCCAGGCCGGTGCGCGCGCCGAACAGGATGATCTTGTTGCCGGTGCCGGAGGCGAACGCCAGGTGCAGGTCCTCCTTGCGCAGCGCGCCCACGCAGAGAGCATTGACCAGAGGGTTGCCGGCGTAGGAGGCGTCGAACACCGTCTCGCCGCCGATATTCGGCAGGCCGAGTGAGTTGCCGTATCCGCCGATGCCGCGGACCACGCCGTCGAGTACCCGGCGGGTGTCCGGGGCATCCGCGGCGCCGAAGCGCAGCTGGTCCATCACGGCAACCGGCCGCGCTCCCATCGCCATGATGTCGCGGACGATGCCGCCGACGCCGGTGGCGGCGCCCTGGTACGGCTCGACGTAGGACGGGTGGTTGTGCGATTCGACCTTGAACGTCACCGCCCAGCCGTCACCGATGTCGACCACGCCTGCGTTCTCGCCGATACCGGCCAGCATGGCGGCACGCATCTCGTCTGTGGTGGTCTCGCCGAAGTAGCGCAGGTGGACCTTGGACGACTTGTAGGAGCAGTGTTCGCTCCACATCACCGAGTACATCGCCAGCTCGGCATCCGTGGGACGGCGGCCGAGGATCTCGCGGATGCGCTCGTACTCGTCGTCCTTGAGGCCGAGCTCGCGGAAGGGCTGCGGCTCGTCGGGGGTGGTAGCGGCGCGCTCAACAGTATCCACCACGTGGGTGAGCCCGGACGTCACGCAAACAGTCTAGTTACCCGGGCCGACTGCGGCGTTCCGACACAAGGTTGAGGCCGCTAACCCGCCGCCACGCAGAAGGCGTTACCGTCCGGGTCGGCCAGTACCACCCAGCGGAAATCGTCGCCGAAGGCATGCCTGCCGGTCTCGGTGGCGCCCAGACTGACCAGCCTGGCCACCTCCTGCTCGACGTCCGTGGCGGAGAGGTCGACATGCACCCGGTTCTTGCCCGGCGTCGGATCGTCGACCCGCTGAAATCCCAGCCGCGGCATTCCCGAGCGCGACACCAGCACGAACTCACCGGGCGCCACCACCTGCACCGTGCCGTCAACCGCCTGCGCCCACCAGTCCGCCAGCCGGCCCGGGTCGGCGCAGTCGAATGTGATCGTCTCCACAGTGAGCGTCATGCGCCGACTCTAACCGGCGCCGCGGAGCAGATCGGCGCTCGCGGCGTCGGCCGGGTAGAACAGCTCGACCGCGAGCTCGTCGAGGGTGACGTCGCGCGGAGTCCCGAACGTCGTCAACGTCGAGAACAGCGACAGCCGCTGACCGCCGCCGACGTCGAGGACCAACGGAACCAGCAGCGACGCGCTCCCCTGCGGCACACCACGCCCGGGCGCCACGTCCGCGACGCCCGGGTAGTCCCGCACCTCCGTGTCGAGGGCCTGCAATGTGGAGTCGCCGGTGAGCGCGACCGTGCGGCGCAGCTGGTGCAGCAGGTAGCCGGCCCAGTCGGCGAAGTTGAGGGTGCGCCCGGCGAGACCGTCGGGATGCAGGCAGATCCGGTAGATGTTGGCCGGCGGGCCGAGCAGGCGGGCGGGCAGGCCGGCGGTCAGCGCTGACGCGGCGGCGTTCGCGCCCACGATGTTCCAGCATCGGTCGATCAGCACACCCGGATACGGATCGTGGGCATCGAGCAGTCGTTGGATGGCGTCGCGGGCCGGGCCGAGCGCGTCATCGTCGAGTGGCCGCGACGAGTAGCGCGGGGCATAGCCGGCGGCGAGCAGCAGCGTGTTGCGTTCGCGCAGTGGCACATCGAGGCCTTCGGCGAGGTCGAGCAGCAGCTCGGCACTCGGGCGCGACCGGCCGGTCTCGATGAAGCTCAGATGCCTGGCCGACACACCGACACTCAGCGACAGGTCGAGCTGGCTGACCCGTCGACGGGCCCGCCAGTCGCGCAGCAGCACACCGACCGCCGCCTCGCTCACGGGCTAACCGTAAGCACACCGCGGACCGACGGCGACTACCTCGGAGGTAATTGAATGACCGCCCCTCGTCGCCACACGCTTGCCGTGACGCGTTCCGCCGGAGCGCCAACCCATCAGAAAGGTAAGGACACCATGACCGAGACCCAAACACCAGAGTTCAGCGCCGAGATGTGGGCGGCCTTCTGGGCAGCACCCGACATGTCACGGGGTGCGGACATCCTGGCGCAGGACATCGTCGGCTACTGGCCCGACGACCCACAACCGGTGCACGGGCTCGAGGCGTATGCGGGCAAGATCGGGGCGCTGCTGGACGCCGCCCCGGATCTGCGCCTGGAGCTCATCGACAGCGCGACCGTTTCCGGCACAGCACCCGGCGAGCAGCTGGTCTTCCTGCACTACGTCGGTTGCGGCACCGGGCCGGCCGGGACGTTCCAGATACGCGGGCTCGACAGGGTCCGCACCCGCGACGGCAGCGTCGGGGAGAACGTCATCCCGTACAACCCT
>JAOPWF010000768.1 GCA_025965815.1 Mycobacterium sp. | reverse complement strand
TACAACGTCAACTCCGCGCATCCGTTCGAGAATCCGACGACGTGGACGAACTGGTTTGAGATCTTCCTGCTTCTGATGATCAGCTTCTCGCTGCCGCGCACCTTCGGTCGCATGGTGGAGAGCAAGAAGCAGGGTTATGCGATCGCCGCAGTAATGGGAAGCCTGGCGCTCATCAGCATGACCTTCATGGGACTCTTCCAGTTGCAGCACCACGGCACCGTTCCCTCCGCGGTGGGTGCCGCCATGGAGGGCGTCGATCAGCGATTCGGTGTCGCGAACTCGGCGGTGTTCGCCGATGCGACCACCCTGACCTCCACCGGCGCGGTCAACTCGTTCCACGACTCCTACACGAGCCTCGGCGGAATGATCACCCTGTTCAACATGCAATTGGGCGAGGTCGCGCCGGGTGGTACCGGATCAGGCCTGTACGGCATGCTGATCCTGGCCGTAATCACGGTGTTCATCGCGGGCCTGATGGTCGGCCGGACTCCGGAGTACCTGGGCAAGAAGATCACACCGCGTGAGATCAAGCTCGCCGCAAGCTATTTCCTGGTGACACCACTCATCGTGCTGCTCGGCACCGCAATCGCGATGGCCCTGCCGACCGAACGGGCCGCGATGTTGAACACCGGGCCGCACGGCCTTTCCGAGGTGTTGTACGCCTTCACCTCGGCGGCCAACAACAACGGCTCGGCGTTCGCCGGAATCACCGTGAACACCGTCTGGTACAACACAGCGCTGGGCCTGGCGATGGTTGTCGGCCGGTTCCTGCCGATGATTCTGGTGCTCGCATTGGCAGGTTCGCTGGCCAGGCAGGGCACCACACCGGAATCGATCGGCACGCTGCCGACCCATCGACCGCAATTCGTCGGAATGGTCGCAGGTGTCACGGTCATCCTCGTTGCGCTCACCTTCCTCCCCGTGCTTGCGCTCGGACCCCTCGCCGAAGGAATTCACTGAAAATGTCCGCTATCACAACGGCCCCCGCTGTCGACGCACAACAGCCGAACACCACGTTGAACAAGCGGGTGCAAGGCGGCCTGCTCGATCCGAAGATGCTGCTGCGGTCGACACCGGACGCGCTGCGCAAGCTCGACCCGCGCACCCTGTGGCGCAACCCGGTGATGTTCATCGTCGAGATCGGCGCGGTGTGGAGCACGGTACTGGCGATCGCCAAGCCGACCTGGTTCGCGTGGTTGATCGTGTTCTGGCTCTGGTTGACGGTGATCTTCGCCAACATGGCCGAAGCGGTCGCCGAAGGCCGCGGTAAGGCCCAGGCCGAGGCGCTGCGTAAAACCAAGGCGGACACCATGGCCCGCCGGCTCACCGGCTGGGAGCCGGGTGCATCGGGCCGGGAGGACGAAGTCGCGGCGCCGCTGTTGCAGCAGGGCGATATCGTCGTCGTTGAAGCCGGACAGATCATCCCCGGCGACGGTGACGTGCTCGAAGGCATTGCCTCCGTTGACGAATCGGCTATCACCGGTGAATCAGCCCCGGTGATCCGGGAGTCCGGTGGCGACCGGTCCGCGGTCACCGGCGGCACCACGGTGTTGTCGGACCGCATCGTCGTGAAGATCACGCAGAAACCCGGCGAGAGCTTCATCGACCGGATGATCGCGCTCGTCGAGGGCGCCAACCGGCAGAAGACGCCCAACGAGATCGCGCTGAATATCCTGCTCGCGGCGCTGACGATTATCTTCGTGTTCGCGGTGGCCACGCTGCAACCGTTGGCGATCTACTCCAAGGCGAACAACCCCGCCGTCCCCGACACCCCGGCCCTCACCAGTAACGGGGTGACCGGCATTGTGATGGTCGCGCTGCTGGTCTGCCTCCTCCCCCCCACAATCGGGGCGCTGTTGTCCGCGATCGGCATCGCCGGCATGGACCGGCTGGTGCAGCGAAACGTGCTTGCAATGTCCGGACGCGAGGTCGAGGAAGCCGGCGACGTCAACACGCTGCTCCTCGACAAGACCGGCACGATCACGCTGGGCAACCGACAGGCGGCCGACTTCGTACCGCTACCCGGTGTTTCGCCGGAACAGCTGGCCGACGCGGCGCAGTTGTCCAGCCTTGCCGACGAGACACCAGAAGGCCGCTCCGTCGTGGTCTTCGCCAAACAGGAATACGGGCTGCGGGCCCGCACCCCGGGCGAGCTGAGTAACGCACGCTGGGTCGAATTCACCGCCACGACAAGGATGTCCGGCGTCGATCTGGATAGCGGCCAAGTGCTCCGCAAGGGTGCGGCAAGCTCGGTCGCCGACTGGGTCCGGAGCGAGGGGGGCACCGTCCCGGTAGCCCTGGGCGGCATCGTCGACGGCATCAGCGCGGCCGGCGGCACGCCCCTCGTGGTTGCCGAGCAGGCGGCGGGATCAGCGGCCCGAGCACTCGGCGTCATCCACCTGAAGGACGTCGTCAAGCAGGGCATGCGGGAACGGTTCGCGGAGCTGCGGACGATGGGCATCCGCACCGTCATGATCACCGGCGACAACCCGCTGACGGCACGGGCCATCGCCCTCGAGGCCGGCGTCGACGACTTCCTGGCCGAGGCGACGCCCGAGGACAAGATGGCGCTCATCCAGCGGGAGCAGCGCGGGGGCGCGCTGGTCGCGATGACCGGGGACGGCACGAACGACGCCCCGGCGCTCGCCCAGGCCGACGTCGGGGTGGCGATGAACACCGGCACCTCGGCGGCCAAGGAGGCCGGGAACATGGTCGATCTCGACTCCAA
>JAOPWF010000415.1 GCA_025965815.1 Mycobacterium sp. | reverse complement strand
CGGCCATGCTTATGTTCAAGGACGGCCAGGAGAACCATCGCGTGATCGGGTTCGGCGGCAAGAAGCAGCTGGTGGCCGAGCTCGAGCCGCACCTCGCTTGACGCGGCATCGGAAGATCTGGCGTCCGCTCGCCGCCCGAGAAAGCTATATGCACAGGCCAGCGTCTCCAGAAGTCCCTCACCGGCTCGGGATGGCTCGGGAAGGCGATCATCCAGACGGGCGGCCGGGGTCGGAACGAATCAGTCGGCGCTTTTCACCGCGGTAATCGAGTTGCCTCCGTCGATCACCAGCGTGGTGCCAGTGACATAGGAGGCGCCCGGTGCGGCCAGGAAGGCGATGCCGCTAGCGACCTCGGCCGCGGTTGCCGACCGGCCTACCGGAGTGGCGTTGCCCGCGGTGACCTCGGTCGGGAGCTGGGCTGCCGTAGCGATCCAGCCGGGCAGCACGGCATTGGCCGTGACGCCGTTTGCAGCGAAGTCGACAGCCACCGAGCGTGTCATTCCCAGCATTGCGGCCTTGGCGGTCTGGTACCCGACGTCGCCGGTGTAGGCGGTGAGAACGCCGGCCGTCGAGGCCACATTGATGATCCGGCCATACCCACGCCGGACCATCCCCGACAATGCGGCTCGGGTGACATAGAAGGCGCTGTCCACATTGCGCCGAAGGGCAAGCGACCACTCATCATCAGTCATCACCATCAACGGGTTGGGCCGTTCAGGGGTGTTGACTGACGCCAGTCCGGCGTTGTTGACCAGGATGTCGAGCTTGCCGAATGCCGCCTCTGTGGCCTGTACCAGTTCACGCGCAGCATCGGGATCGCAGAGGTCGGCGGTGTGCGACCTTGTGGCGATGCCCTCCCGTTGCAGTTCATCGGCACGCTTGACCGCGCGATCGGTGGTCCCGGTGACCATCACCGATGCGCCGAGCTGGCCCAGCAGCCGGGCCGCTGCGAACCCGATGCCAAGGTCGCTGCCCGATCCGGTGACGAGTGCCACCTGACCGGTGAGATCGAATGCGCCCGGCACCGTTGTAGGCATGATGTTTGTTCCCTTCGCATTTGAGCGTGCTAGCCGGTGATAGACCGGCCTGTTTGTCGCCAGAATAGAGCGTGAAATCGGGGATTTCTAGGTCGAACGTCCAAGAGTTGGACGTTCGTACAAGATGGTAACCCCCATGTCACGCGGACGAAATGCAACGTGCTGAGACTCACTTACAACCGAGGGCCAGGTCAAGCCGAGAGTGCACGGCCGACGGCTGAACGGTCGAAAAGTACCCAAGTGCAGGAGCTCTGAGCATGAAACTTATGTCCGGCGTCACATCCCTTGGGGTGACCGCGCTGTTGTTGGCCGGTACGGCCTGCTCGGGAACCAGCAACAGCCCGACGGACAAGCAGGCCTTGATGTCATCGGTCCGCACCCCCCTCATGGCGGACCCCCCGCCGTTGGATCCCGACGTTTTCTACCAACCAGAAGGTCTGCTGATCATGACCTCGGCGTATCAGGGACTGCTCCGCTACGCGCACGGGTCGACGAAGCTGGAGGGCCTACTGGCTACGAAGTGGACTGTCTCTGACGACGGCCTCACGTACGCATTCACCCTGCGCCCCGGCGTTAAATTTGCTGATGGGACGCCGTTTGACTCTGCAGCGGCCAAAGCCAGCTTCCAGCGCCGGATCGACATGGCAGCCGGGCCGTCCTACATGCTCGCCGACGTCAAAGCCATGCAGACGCCGGATCCACTGACCTTCTCCGTCACCCTCACCAAGCCCGTGGCACCGTTCCTCGACTATCTCGCCTCACCATACGGACCGCTGATGACCAGCCCCACCGCTGTCACCCAGCATGCGTCCGGTGGGGACCGCGCGACGGGATGGCTGGGGTCACATACCGCCGGCACCGGCCCGTACGATCTGACGGCGGCGGTACCGGCCAGCCACTACACGCTCAGCGCCAACAAGTACTACTGGGGCGACGCGCCCCAGATCACCACGGTCGAGCTCCCGGTGGTCCCGGCCACCGCAATTCAGCGCGCCCAACTCGACAACGGCCAGCTCGACATGATCTTGCACGGTTTGTCCAAAGGGGACTACGAGGCGGTGGGTAAAGGCCCCAACACCCAGGTGCTGCAGGAAAACGCGTTGGTGAAGGCGCTGGTCATGGTGAACCCGGCTTCCCGTGTTGTCGGCCCTGCCGAAGCGCGAGAAGCTCTCAGCGCCGCGCTCGACCCAACCGCGTTGACCGCCAGCGTGTTCGGCGACCAGGGCTCGCCGTCGACACAGTTCTACCCCACCGGGATGCTGCCCGACGGAGCCGTCCCAGACCGGCGCCACCTCGACCAGTCGAAGTTGGCCGCGGTCGGCGCTAAAGGCGGCACTGTGGAGATCGGCTACCCTACCGGCGACAGCAACCTTCAAGCCCTGGCAAACCAGATGCAAGTGATTCTCCAGCAAGCCGGACTGACCGCAACAGTCCGCGACTTCCCCTCGGCACAGTTTTTCGCGTTGGGCCAGTTTCCTGACCAGCGCCCTGATTTGATGGTCGCTTCGTTTAACCCCGATGCAGCACATCCCGACACCTGGTCGCGGATCTATCAGTACACCAATGCACCGGTCAACCTCCTCGGCTGCTCGGTTCCCGAAGCCGACAAACTCTTAGACGAGGGCAGCGCCGAGCCCGACCGCGCCAAATCGCAGGAACTCTATGTCGAAGCGGCCAAGGCCTACCGTGATTCACTATGTTGGGTGAACCTCGCGGACCTCCACGACACCGTAGGCGCCCGTAAGGGCTATTCCGATTGGCAGCATCAACCCGCCTGGATGTGGGACACAGACTTCTCCACCCTGATGTACCGGGGATGACAGGCGCCTACGTGGGCACACACAAGGAGCCTGGTGTAACAGACCTGAGACCCGACGAGCCCCTGCGAAGTACAGGAAACACCGCGCGTGGCGCTCAGCGCCGCATCGAGATTATCGACGCCGCCGTCGAGGTCATGGCCCGCGTCGGACTGGCCGGACTTTCGATGCGAGTCGTGGCCAACCAAGCCCAGATACCTTTGGGTGCGTTGAGTTACTACTTCGACGACAAGTCGGATCTGGTCGCCCAGGCCTTTCAACAGCTGTCCGACCGTGAAATCGAACGGGTTGTCCGCACCGCAGAACAGCTTCAGCCGACGATGTCCGCAGAGCAGCTCGCAGACCTCGTAGCGGACATGATCATCGACGGATTCACCTCGCCGCAGGGCGCAATCGTCACGCGCTACGAACTGGTGACGGAGGCCAGCCGCGATGAACGCCTCCGCCCCATGTTCGAAGCGTGGTATGCGGCGATGGTACCGGCGCTCAGTCGGCTGTTTCGAGATCTGGGCTCGCACCAACCCGAGCTGGATTCCCGCACCGTCATGGCGGTAATGGCGGGTTTGGAGATCGACAACATCTACCGGCCATTGGGGCCGGTAGACAAGCGACGAATCCGCGCGACCATCCGGCACGCGTTCCGGGCGGTAATCGCATTGCAGGACACCACTTGATCACCTAACCCGGGAATCATCATCGACCCCGGCGCGGCGCGCTACCCGCGCTGTCAGTGACTATCGGGCGTGCCCACAAACAACTCACCCATCGGGCGCGCAACCCATGATCAACGAAGGCGGAACATAGGTGGCAGGCAGCGGATTCGGCCCGGACATCACCTTTCTCGGTGTCCCACGCTGCGATCTTGACGATGTATCGACGTACGCCGACGCCGACATCGTCATCCTCGGCGCTCCCCTCGACGGCGGAACAACGTATCGCTCCGGAGCACGTTTTGGTCCGTCGGCGTTGCGCCAGGCCTGCTACCTGCCGCAGGACGGGTCCCGTCCTAGCCTGGCACTACGGGTTGACGGCCTCAAGGATCTACGGGTATATGACGCCGGCGACGTGGCGCTCTACAGCGGAAACATTGAGCAGGCAGTGGAGTTGATCGAGGAGGACGTGTTCAGGATTTCCTCAGCGGGCGCGGTCCCTATCATCTTGGGCGGTGACCACACCATTGCCTGGCCCGACCATACCGGGGTGGCCCGCCAGCACGGCTTCGGCAAGGTGTCGATGATCCATTTCGATGCCCACGCCGACACCGGTGACGTTCACCTGGGTTCCCTTGTCGGCCACGGCACCCCGATGCGACGGCTGATCGAGTCTGGCGCACTACGTGGTGACCGGTTCCTGCAACTGGGATTGCGCGGATACTGGCCTGACGAACCTGTCCTGCAATGGATGGCCGCCCACGGCCTGCGATCTTACGAAATGACCGAGATCGTGGCCCGCGGCCTAGAAACCTGCCTGACTGAAGCATTCCAGATCGCCACCTCCGAGTGTGAGGGCGTCTTCCTGTCTGTCGACATCGATGTGTGCGATCCGGGCCATGCGCCCGGCACCGGAACACCCGAACCTGGCGGCTTCTCGGCTCGCCAACTGCTCGATGCGGTCCGGCGGATCTGCTACGAGCTGCCGGTCCTCGGGGTCGATGTCGTCGAGGTCTCTCCCCCGTATGACCACGCGGACATTACCGCGCTGCTCGGCAATCGCGTTGTTCTGGAGGTAATTTCGGCGATCGCTCGGCGCCGGAGGGACAAGGCGCAAGGCAGTTGGGATCCCCGCCAGCCGCTGTTGGAGGGCCGCGAGGTTGACGAGCAACTGCGCCTGATCGCCGAAGGCGAAGAAGCCCGCCGGCGTGGCGAGGGCACCCCGCGACCCCACCACCACTAGCGCACGCCGCTCCCGGCTAGGCCGAAGTGCTCTGGGCACCGCATCTCTTCTAGCGGCCCCTCTCCCTCTGATCGCGAACTCCATTGCAGGTGAGGTGAGCCCGTCGTAGTGGTCCAGTCGTTGTGGGACTCTGTTGCCCGGTCTTCGGGCGAGGAAGAATCAACAACGACATGGCATCGAACAAGCGCCGGCGGCATACGCCGGATCAGATCATCCGCAAGCTGGCCGAGGGCAACAAACTCCTCGGGTCCGGCCAGGAACTCAGCGAGG
>JAOPWF010000734.1 GCA_025965815.1 Mycobacterium sp. | reverse complement strand
TGGCGGGCGAGAAAGTCCAGAATCCCCACCACCCGTGCGGTAGGTGGCGAGGCGCGACCGGACGACTCGGGAACTGACATTGCAAAATTGTACCAACGCGGTCCAGATATGGACCACTTCACCGTTGACAAAGACTAGAACGCGTTCAAGTCTTTCTTCGGAATCTCTACCGTAATGGTCCAATATTGAACCGCGGATGCGACGAACTGATCTACACAGAACCACTGATCGAGGCGATCGCCAAGGCGGAGAAACTGGTGGCCGCCGCACCACACATCGAATCCGAAGCCGATCTCCTCGAGGGACTGCAGTACCTGGCCGGCTGCGTCGCGGCATGCACGCACGTGGCTTTCGACTACGACCGCGACCACCCATTCCTGCACAGCGGTACCGGCCCCTTCACCAAGATGGGACTGGACAACCCCGACACCCTGTACTTCGGCACCCGGGTCCAAGCCGACCACGACTACATCATTACCGGCAAGCGCGGCACCACAACGGATCTGAGTTTCCAGTTGCTCGGCGGTGACTACACCGATTCCGATGTGCCGGACAGCGAAACCGCTTTCGACGACCGCCAGCTCGACATCGCCAAGGATGGCAGTTTCGAGTGGAAGGTGCGCCCTTCGGCGCCCGCACAGTTGGTGATCCGCGAGGTCTTCGGCGACTGGTCGCAGCAGCGCGGAAGCCTGGCCATCGCGCGATCCGACACCGCGGGCACCGCACCACCGCCGCTGACGCGGCAGATGATCGAGAAGCGCTACGCCACAGCGGGAAAGCAACTCGTCAATCGGGTGAAGACCTGGCTGCAGTTCCCGCAGTGGTTCTATTTCAACATCCCGGTCAACACGATGGTGTCGCCGCGGCTCACCCCGGGCGGACTCGCGACCCAGTATTCGTCGGCGGGCCACTTCGACCTGACACCCGACCAGGCGCTGGTGATCACGCTGCCGGTGACGGACGCGCCGTATCTCGGCTTCCAGCTGGGCAGTCTCTGGTACATCTCGCTGGACTACATCAATCACCAGACCTCGCTGAACGCCAGCCAGGCACAGGCGGACCCGGACGGCAAGATCCGCATCGTCGTCGCCGATCAGAACCCCGGTGTCACCAACTGGGCCGAAACGCTCGGCCACCGCAAGGGCTTTCTGCAGTTCCGGTGGCAGCGGGTGTCGCGCGAGCTCACCGAGGCCGACGGCCCCACCGTCGAACTCGTCGATTTCGACGCCGTTCCGGCGGCATTGCCGTACTACGAAAGCAACAAGATCTCCGATCAGGACTGGCGTGCGCGAATCGCGGAGCGTCAGATCCAAATCGGCAACAGGATGGTGGGGTAAACGGATGAACACAAGGCTGGCCGCAATGCTGGACAACAAAGTAGTGGTCATCAGCGGTGTCGGCCCGGCGCTGGGCACCACGCTGGCGCGGCGGTGTGCCGAGGCCGGTGCGGACCTGGTGCTTGCGGCCCGCACGGCTGAACGCCTCGACGACGTCGCCAAGCAGATCACCGACACCGGCAGGCGGGCGGTCGCGGTGAGCACCGACATCACCGACGACGACCAGGTGCGCAACCTCGTCGATGCCAGCGTCGCCGCCTATGGCAAGGTCGACGTGCTGATCAACAACGCGTTCCGGGTTCCGTCGATGAAACCGTTGGCGAACACCACATTCCAGCACATCCGCGACGCCATCGAGCTGACCGTGCTGGGCGCGCTGCGGCTCACCCAGGGCTTCACACCCGCACTGGCGGAAGCCAACGGTTCGGTGGTCAACGTCAATTCGATGGTGATCCGGCACTCCCAGGCGAAGTACGGCGCCTACAAGATGGCCAAGTCGGCGCTGCTGGCCATGTCGCAGTCGCTGGCCACCGAACTCGGTGGCGACGGCATCCGGGTGAACTCCGTTGTGCCGGGATATATCTGGGGTGACACTCTCAAGGGCTACTTCACGCACCAGGCGGGCAAGTACGGCACGACGGTCGACGAGATCTACGCCGCGACCGCCGCGAACTCGGACCTCAGGAAGCTGCCGACCGAAGACGAAGTGGCCTCGGCAATCCTGTTCTTCGCCAGCGACCTGTCCAGCGGCATCACCGGTCAGACCCTTGATGTGAACTGCGGGGAGTACCACGCCTGATGGCGGAGCGCACCGACGTCGGAACCGTCGACGACCTGCTCGCCTCGGCCAGCCGCCTGGTCGGGCTGGACGACTTCGGCGGCGACGAGGACAACTACCGCGAGGCCCTCGGCGTCATCCTGGACTCCTACCAGCGTGAAGCGGATCTGACCCCGCTGGGCAGCAAGATCTGTCGGGTGTATCTGCGCAGTGCGCTCGCCGCGCGCCTGCTCGCACAGGCCGCATGGAAGCAGTATCCGCAGCACGCCGAGGTACCCGTCGAAAGGCCGATCTTCGTCACCGGTCTGCCCCGCACCGGCACCACAGCGCTGCACCGGTTGCTGGGCGCGGACCCGATGCACCAGGGCCTCGAGATGTGGCTGGCCGAGTTCCCGCAGCCCCGCCCGCCCCGGGACACCTGGGACGCCAATCCGGTCTACCAGCAGATCGACGCGCGGTTCGCGCAGCACCACACCGAGAATCCCGACTTCATGGGCCTGCACTACATGACCGCGGGTGAGGTCGAGGAGTGCTGGCAGCTGCTGCGTCAGACGGTGCACGCGGTCGCCTATGAGACCCTGGCGCACATCCCCAGCTACGCGCAGTGGCTGTCCAAGCAGGACTGGACACCGACCTATCAGCGGCACCGCAAGAACCTTCAGCTGATCGGGCTCAACGACATCGGCAAGCGCTGGGTGTTGAAGAACCCCAGCCACCTGTTCGCGCTGGACGCTCTTGTGGCGACCTACCCGGACGCGCTGATCGTGCAGACCCATCGGCCGGCCGAGACCATCATGGCGTCGATGTGCTCACTGGCCGAGGCCGCGACCGAGGGGTGGTCGACCGCCTTCGTCGGCGCCCAGTTGGGCTTCGACCAACTCGAGACGTGGTCGCGGGGACTGGAACTGTTCAATGCCGAACGCGCCAAACATAATTCGGCGCAGTTCTACGATGTCGACTACTTCGACTTCGTCGCCGACCCGATCGGGACCGCCGAGGGTATCTACCGGTATTTCGATATCCCGCTGTCCGGGTCGGCCATGCTGGCGATGGAGCAGATTCACGCCGAGAGCAAGACCGGCCCGCGCGCACCGAAGCACACCTACTCGTTGGCCGATTACGGGCTGACGGCTGAGTCCGTAAAGGCGCGGTTCGAGGGTCTGTGACGGCTTAACCGTCGCCCGGCGACGGCGCGGTCGACACCGGGTCCAGACATCCCTCGGCCACCGCGTGGTTGATGCTGTCGGTCAGCCTGGGACAGGCGCGGCTCCTGGCGCTGTCGCCGCCGGTGGCCCGTATCTCGGCGAAGTACGCGCAGCGTTGCGACGCCTCGGAATTCCATTGCACCGCGGTGTGGCCCGGACCGAGCTTCTTCACGCTCACCGCCACGTGGCAGAACCGGCAGTCGACCGGCTGCAGTCCGGAATTCAGGTAGCGCTCCCGGTCCCGGCGGGTGGCCTCGCGCACGGCCGCCGCCCGCTCGGGGTCGGATTCGAAATCCGGGGCCTTCGACCAGGATTTACCGTTCGCACCCCGATCGGCGGCCGGCTCGTCGTCATCGTGGACGCCGTGCAGCAGCAGCATCGACCGGGCCAGCCGATCGACATCGGGGGTGGCCGATTGCTGGTCGGGCGGACGACTCATGTTTCCTGGGGCTGCTCTTCGCGCACGTCGCCTGCCGACTCTTCCTCGGCGCGCCGCCGCAGGTTCTCGTCGACCTCGGCCTGCCACGACTCGTTGGCCTTGGTGGTATCGACCTCGATCTCGAAGCGTTCGGTCATCTCGGGCGTGAGGTCGGCGGCGTCGACGTAGAACTGGTCGTACCAGCGACGCAGTTGATAGACGGCGCCGTCCTCCTCGACGAGCAGCGGGTTGTCGATCCTGGTCTTGTGTTTCCAGATCTCGACGTCCTGCAGGAAGCCCTTGCTGACGCCGGCGGTGAACGCCTTCGAAAGCTTGTCGGTCGCGTCGGCGTCCATGCCCTTCGGCTTCTGGACGATGACGCCCCACTGCAGCACAAAGGAATTCGGGCCCACGGGGTAGTGGCAGTTGATCAGGATCGACTCCACCTTGTAGCCGCCGTAGTTGTTGTGCAGCCAGTTGATCATGAACGACGGTCCGAAGTAGGACGCCTCGGAATCCAGTATCTGCTCACCGGTGTACGAGGAGCCGCCAAGATCGATATCCGGACGGCCGACGGTGCGTAGGTACTGCGAGGCGATGTGGCCCTCGAATACGTTCTTGAAGTAGGTCGGAAAGCCGAAGTGGATGTAGAAGAAGTGCGCCATATCGACGACGTTGTCGATGATCTCGCGGCAGTTGGAGCCCTCGATCAGCTCGGAATTCCAGCGCCAGTCGGTCCATTCGCCACTGGCCGCCTCGGGGATCTCGGGGATCCGCAGTTCGGGCGCCGGCGGGTTGCCCTCGGCGTCATGCCAGACGAACAGCAGCCCGTTGCGCACGTCGGTGGTCCAGGATCGGGTCCTGGCCATCCGCGGCGTCCGCTTGGCGTACGGGACGGACTTGCAGCGCCCGTCACCGCCCCAGCGCCAGTCGTGGAAGGGGCAGGCAATCTCGTCACCCTTGATGGTGCCCTGGGTCAGGTCTCCGCCCATGTGGCGGCAGTAACCGTCCAGCACCTTCAGATCGCCATGCGAGTCGGCGAATACCACCAGCTTGGTGCCGAACGCTTCGATAGCGTGCGGTTCACCGTCCAGGTAGTCCTCAGCGACGCCGAGGCAGTGCCAGCCCCGTGCATATCTGTTGGGCAGGGTGCCGGTGTCGATCTCCCGAATTTCGCTGCCG
>JAOPWF010000718.1 GCA_025965815.1 Mycobacterium sp. | reverse complement strand
GTGGTGGCCCGCAGGAGGGCAACTCTGGCACGGTCGGCGGCGCTGAGTTCGTTCGCGGGCAGATCGGCAAGTAAGGCGTCCGCCTCCTGGCCGCGGCTGAGCCACACCAATGCGTGCGAGCGAACGACACTCGCCTCCGCACCGCCTCCGGCGCGGATTGCCGCACCTCCCAGTCGGTCGGCCAGCGGCAGATCCGCGAGCCACACCGCGCCCTGGGCGGCTCGGACCAACAGATCGGGGTCAAGCTTGAGGTCGGAATCGAGACTCAATGCCGCGCGCCGCACTACCAGTCGCGTGTCGTCGCCGTCGTCGGATACAGCAAGCTCAGCGGCGACGAGCCCCCGCAACCGTCGCAGCCTGACGGATGGTGCCCGTCTCCTGCGCACCTCACCGTAGAGCGGATGCGCCAGGCGTGCTTCCATGCCGTTGTCGGTGTCGTCGACCGTGATCAGACCGCGCCGCTCGGCGGCCTCGACCGCTTCTGGATCGGAAATCCTGGAAAGCAACGCAACGTCAAGCGGTTCGCCGAGCGCCAGCGCATCAACCACGTCGCCGAGCTCCGACGGTAGGTCACCGATTCGCGATTCGATCAGCTCGACCAACCCTGGTGGCACGATCGGCTCGCCGATCCACCTCCAATACCCGTGCTGCTGCGCGAGCCGTCCAGCGTTGATCTCCTGCTCGACGATGTTGACCAGATACAGAACGTTGCCTCGCGTCAGCGTCCACAGCCGGCGTGCGGCATCGGGGTCCAAAGATCCGCCGAGAGTGGTCGTGACCAGCGTCGTGGTTTCGTCCCGCGACAACGGCTTCAGGTCAATGCGGTCGATCGGGCCGTCCTTCCAGATATCCCGCAACCCTGGCGAGATCGGTTCACCATCGCGAATGGTGAGCAGCACTTTCGCGGCGCGGCGCTCGACAATCTGTCGCAGCACGAACGTCGACAGGTCGTCGAGCAGGTGCGCGTCGTCGACACCGATGACAACCGGGGTGCCCCGCGGTGCGGAAGTCAGCGACTCAATGACACCGCGGACGAGCTGCAGGGTGTCGCTGACCGCGGACCCCACCCACGCCGCGAACACGCCCAGCGGAAGTACCCGTGCTGATGCCGTGCCGACTGCCCATCGAGTTTCGCAACCCTTCGATGCGGCAGCGGCGAGTCCCTCCCGGGCGATACGGCTCTTGCCGACCCCTGCGGGCCCCTCCACGACCACCCCGGCAACATCTGCATCAGAAAGCGCAACGTCGATGAGCCGCAACTCCTCCGAGCGACCGGTCAGCGGCCACGAACGGTGCACCCAACCAGGCTAGGAGCGAGAGTACTGCGGCGCAGGATAATGCCCCGTGCGTATCCGGAAAGCCAAAGTTTCCCCCCAGCTGTGTTCAAGACGTGTCCGTGGCACATAAACGAAACAATCTTTTGGCTGTCACGACCGCGCGTACGCGAGGACATCGCACGGAGGTTGATTCATCAGGTGAAAACGGCGACCCCTTACCGATAACCCGCCGTATCCAATCTCGCCGTATTCGTCTTGCGAAAGCCGGCGATGGAGCCTCGCCGGCTGTCCGAGGCACCACGCTGTTGTCGGCCACTTTGGGGGGATCGGTGGATGGGTGATGCCGGACGGGCCCGACACCCAGCTGATCCAGCACCGCCGCGAGGTCGTCGGCCTTGAGCCATGCCCGGCGCAACCAGATCCCCTCCGCAGCCACGAATCTTTTCGGGGAGAAGGGGTTTCACGGATCGAGCATGGCCGAGCTCGCCAAGCGGGCGGGCATGAGCGTCGGCCACATTTACCACTACTTCGAGAGCAGAGACGCCATCGTCGAGGCCCTCGTCGACAGGGAGATGGAACAGATGCGGCGTGCTGGGGAGTCATTACGCGCCGACGATGTGGTGGCGGAGATGATCGGCCGGCTCGACGAGACAGTGGAACACCATCTCGTCCGGGACAACGCGGCGCTGTGGCTCGAGTGCTCGCCGAGGCAGTCTCCCGACGGCTGTCGGGCCTCGGTCAGCACGGGGTCGCCGACCGGGTGAGGCCATCGTCGCCACCTTCCAGGGGCTGATCGCGCTAGCCGTCCACAACCCCGATCTGGATCGCGACGCCGTCGTCCGTACCGCCACGCTCTTCGCGGAGAGGCTACGGGTAGGAAACGCGCGTGGACCCTTTGGAGCGCGTTGCGTCGATCGACGAGGTGCTGGATCGGACGTTCCGCGCTGTCGTCCCACCTAATTCTAATGCCTGGGGGAGCGCTTTCCTCGGCACTGTTGCAACGCAACCGGCCGCCACTGAGCCGCCCACGCGGCCAGGCTTACGGCCACCAACCTGCGCATCGTGGCTACCCTCACCGGCATAGCGCAAGAATTGTGCGTCGGGTGGCAGAGGAACTCCGGGGTAGTACTGCCACCGATCATGACGACGTCCCGGTGTCGTTCTCGACGAGCCGACTCAGCGGCACGGTTCTCTTCAGCGGACCGGTTGCCGATCAGCGTGACACCGCAACCGCGTGCCCGTAACTGATGTGTTTCGCCGTTCAGAGTGCACTCAGGGCGGAAGGCAAAGCTCCCGCCCTGAGTGCACGCTCTACGTCGATGGTTAGCGATGCCCCCCATGATTCCCATACCCATACCCATACCCGTACCACGGGTACTGCAGCTGGCCAGCCTGCAGCGCCGCCGCCCCTGGCGAAGCGGTGACCTGCACGTTGCCCGGCGTCTCGACCACGGTGGAATCGGCCGCGGCGATCGGCGCGAACCCAATCGCTGCCGCCGTGGCTGCCATGGCGAGCGGTGCGATAAGCCGCATCTTCTTCATTTTCTCCTCCTTGCTCACGCGGTGAAGATCCGGAGGGATCATCGCCGCAGTTCGAAACTGAACGTTCAGTTTCTAGGCTTTTCAACGTCAAGCTAGGCGCGCAGCGTCCCGAAGATCCGGGTGATCTCAGTCACCGGGGGCGAGTCCGCGCATCGCCGCGTCGACGATCGCGTCAACCCCGCTTCGTCGAGCGGCGCGTGGCCGATGATCAGCCGGTATAGCAGCGGCCCGAACACCAGATCGAACGCGGCCTCCAGCTCGACGTCGGTGCGCATTCACCACGCGCAACGCCTCGGTCCCAGATCGCCCGTATCAGTTCGCGCCGAGGTGCCACCAGATTCTCCCGCAATTCCGTCTGCACGAAGGGATCAGATTGCCCCTCCACGACAAGCTGA
>JAOPWF010000413.1 GCA_025965815.1 Mycobacterium sp. | reverse complement strand
AATGCGGTCCAATCCGGACTGCCACCATGCGCACGGCGTTCGCGCAGTACGCGGAAACCCATGAAGCTGCCACCATTCAACGGTGCTGGTCGACCTGGAACGTGCTGAGCACCTTCCTCTACACCTCGGAGCTGATCGCGGCCAACCCGATGCCGTTGGTCGGCCGGCCCAGGCTCGCGAAGACGCTACCGTAGGTCCTTCGAAACCGCGGCCACAGTTGTAACGAGGTGAGAAATCTGTTCCTTGAGCGGGTCCAGTTCGGGCGGCGCCGACGCCTCCGCGGCGCGCAGCACGAGCCCGAGTGAGACCAGGCGCTGTTGGGCGCCGTCGTGCAGATCGCGTTCGAAACGCCGTCGCGCATCATCGGCGCCCGCCACGATCCGGGCGCGAGACGCGGTAAGTTCCGCGTGGGCCTGGGCGTTGGCAATCGCGGTCGCGACCAGATCCGCAAAGTCCCCAACCCGCGCCTCGGTGTCGGGCGGCAGGGGCTCTGGTCTCGACCCAACGACTGCCGCACCCCACCGGCGGCCGTCGACGACAATGGGCGCGCCCACCGCCACACGGGGGCCCACATCACGCAAGCGTGCGGCGACGGAGCCTGCAGCATTCTCGAAGCTGTCCATCCGGGCGGCGCGGCCGGCCCTTCCGGGGTGTATACGATCGTCGGGAGTACATATACCGCTGTCTACTGGTCAGTGGCCCAAGGCGCCGTGCGTGAATCGTGAATCGGTAATGGCGACGGCATCAGGCGACGGCGCCCGGGCGACGCACACTCGTGGGACAGTTAACGGTCATGAACCATGACAACGACGAGCGGACCGACGAGTCCATCTCCGCCGACACCGCTGATCAGCCCAGCGAAGAAGCCGGCGACGCGGCGATCGCCGCCGCCGCCGTTGATCAAGTAACACCCACCGCCCTCGGTGAGATGCTCGTCAGCGCGGGGCGTAGTATCACCGACGAATATGACCTGCTGAGCCTGCTGCAGCGGGTCGTGGACATCGCTCGCGACGCGATAGGTGACGCCGATTGTGTCGGCGTCACCATCGACTTAGGTGGGCGAACTTATACAGCAGTACACACTGACCGGCGCACCCTCCTGGTCGACAGTGAGCAGTACGACGCCGGTGACGGCCCCTGCTTAGAAGCCGCACGCACAGGGAAGATCGTGCTGGTCGACGCCGACCATGCCGTTCACCGGTGGCCACGATTCGCCGCGGCGGCGCGACACGACGGAATTCTGAGCTTTCTGGCGGCGCCCCTGGCCACCAGCGAACGATCATTGGGGTCGTTTAACCTGTACGGCCGCGCTCGCGCAGCGTTCGACACCGTTGACGAGGAGATTCTTGAACTGCTGACCACCACGGTGTCGCGAACAATTGGTGACTTCGCTCGCTACAGGTCCGCCCGCGACGTCGCCGACTCCATTCAACGTGCCCTAGACACCCGCGCCCCGATCGAGCAGGCAAAAGGCATGCTGATGGCGATGCATGGTATCGACGCCGAGAAAGCCTTTGACATGCTCCGGCGCGAATCGCAGGCAACCAATGTCCCCCTGCACACGGTAGCCGTCAAACTCGTCCATCAAGTCAGCACACCTGACCCCGAAGAACCGCCAACCAGCTTGCATAGCGCAGCAGTCGACCTGCCGGCGGCTCATCAGGTTCGGCCGGACCACCTTTAGACGGCGTGGGCGTCCGAACGAGGCGCTGGTGGCGACGCCAGCCGCTTCGGTGAAGCCTCAGGCCCATCGGACGTTTCATGAGCTGCATCGGGCCAATGCCGACCTGCGGGGGCGCTGGTCTTGGACCTATACAACGGCCACACGCCGGCCCCTGCAGCCCTTTTCCCCCTTCCCGGACTCCCCGACAGCGAACTCATGTCGTCACGGGTGACACCCATAAATCCGACTGGCCGGAATCCGTGCTTACTTGGCAGCGGCCAGCGGCGCCAGATGGCGATGCACATCGCCGAATTGGCGTAGCGAGGTCCACGGTGATGTGCGATGACAACTCCGGGCATCGCAGCCGGCCCGATTGACCGGCGGTCCACCGAAGAGCTGCACAACCTGCGGGAATGCCGTTTGATGGGATTGCGCCTGGGTACTTAATTGTCATGGGCGGAATATTGCTCCGCTTGGCGCCGGTATTGGGTGCCGCGCTCACCGTCGCGGCGTGCGGCGCGAGCGCGGACAGCCATACCGCCGGGCCAGCGACAGCGCCGGTAGTTGCGTCCACCACTACCCTGGCCCGCGCCTCGAATCTGGGACCGGGCAAGGCGGGCGCCGGCCTCCCGTCCATCACGCCGCCGCCCGACGCGGATGGCAACCCGCCCTGTCACCCATTCGACGGGTGGAATATCAGCTCCGCCGGTGATGGCATATCGCTGTTCTACTGGAGCGCCGGACCCGACCACGTCACCGCTGTGGTACGCCAAAAAGATGGTACCGACCTTTCCCAAAGCGCCGACATCGACCCGGGTCAGCAGATGCACCAGTTCGACTTCAACGGCATCGACAGCACAACCGTCAAAGAGGTGCTGGTCATGACGAATTCAGTCCGATGTTTCGCGATGCCGGGTGCAGCTGTCGCCAGCGGCTGAAAACGATCAAGGGCACCATCTTCGCGCCTGGCCGCAGCGCCCTCGTCGGCGGCCAGACCCCAGTTCATCGATGCGATGCACGGCCCAAAGCTTGTGCGTGACATGCCACTCCGAGACACCAGCCGCACGCCACGCCGGCGCACGCCAGCGTTGGTCCCGGCAGCATATCCCGAATTGCGGCTACTCACCCCGACCATTGGGCGGTGCGTCCAGACCGAGGTGCCCGTCCCCGTCGGCGGGCGCGGGTTGACCGAAACCGCCACGCAGCGAATCGAAGATGGCCAGACCCTGCCCGACCAAGCCGGTGGCGATCTCGCTCAGGCCGTCGGCACCGTTGAGAACGGTCAGGTTCGCCCCTGACAAACCCTGGGCGGCCTGCTTCACGATGTCGGGTAGCTGGTCGATCAGCATCCGATCCAGGGCCACCCGGTTGTGCGAGGCCGCCGCCTCAGCCTGGATCTTCATCTTCTCCGCGTCGGCGACCGCGAGGATCCGCACCCGCTCGGCCTCCGCCTCGGCCGGCTTGACGACCTCCGAGACCAGCTCCTGCTGACGCAGTTCCGCCGCGCGTTGCGCCAGTTCGGTCCGCATCGCGAGAACTTCGCGCTGGGCCTGCGCCTGAGCCAGCGGTCCGGCCTGCCCCGCCTCGGCCTGAGCTTTATCAATTTCAGCCTTGTACTGCGCCTGCACGATCGCCGTCTGCCGGGCGAACTCGGCCTGATTGCGTTTCGATTCCTGCTCGGCCTCGGCCGCTGCCTGATTGGCCCTGGCCTGAGCGATCTGGGCCTGCTGCTGAATGGCGGCGTTGTGCGGCGCGGACATCGCCAGGATGTACCCGAGGGAGCCGTCGTCGATGGACTGGATCTGCAGCGCATCGACGGTGAGCCCGATCTTGATCATTTCTTCCTTCGAGCCGTCGAGAACTTCAGTCGCCAGCTTCTGCCGTTCCTTGATTATCTGCTCTACGGTCATCGACCCGATGATCGAACGCAGATGACCGGCGAAGATCCGGCCGGTCAGCACCGCCATCTGGTTCTGGTCGGACAAAAACCGTTGCCCGGCACTGACGACGCTTTCGTCGTCGTTACCTACCTTGAAGGCGATGACCGCTCGCACGTTCAACGTGATGCCTTGCTGGGTGACGCACTTTTCCGCGACCTCTGCCTCACACATCGCCAACGTGAGAAATCGAACCTTGCGGAAAAGCGGCATGATGAACGCGCCATGGCCGGTCACCACCCGGAACGGGGCATTGCCCGCGGCGCGACCGCCGCTGATCAGCATCGCCTGGTCGGGTGCGGGCACTCTGTAGCCGAACAAGTTGGGCTCCTTGGATAGTCGTGCTGGATGTTCAAGCTGTCTACGTTGAAAAGTTCCCGCCGGTCCACGGCTCGACCTGTACTGTCCGCGGACCTCGTACGCTGATCACCAAAACCTCGGTGCCCTTCGGCAAGGGCTCCTCAGACCAGGCGAGATAAGCCTCCTGGGTGCCCCGCACGGTGAGCAGGACCTCTCCAGCACCGCCGTCGCCGCGGGTCGCCACCATCAACGACCCGATGCGCCCGACCATCGCGACGTCACCCATCCCTCGCATACTCCTCCCCCGGACCGTGCCCGCGCACCCCCGCCGTCATCGACGAACGATGCACAACGGCAAGGGCTCGCGTGCGAGATCTGACGGCTGGTGTCTCGACTTCACTTGCGGGCCGGAGGAGGATCCGGGGCGCACCGATGCCACCACCGCGGCGCTCACCGCGGCCGCCGCCGAGGTGCTGCTCGCCGATCGGGCCGCCACCACCGACACCGTCGCGAAATACGTGCACCTCGCCACCGGTGACACCGCCGCCGAAGACCGCGACGGCCAATCCGTCGACGACGCCGCCCGCACCTGGTTCGCCCACATCGACGCCAGCACGCTGCTGGTCGACGAGGTGGGCATGTGCGGCACCGCAACGAGATCTACTTCAGCACCGCCGAAGCCGACCCGCACCGCGTCCTGACCCCGAAGGCGACGCACCCGCAGACCGCGGTCGACGTGCTGACCGCCATCCTGGCTCGCGACGGCGCGCAGACCTCGGCGACCACCGAGGCGCGCCGCGCCGCCGACGCGGTCGGCCGCCTGGCGCGCTGCGCCGACATGTACCTCGACGCTGTCGGATCCGCCGCCGAACACCACCTCGGCCCCGACACCATGACGCACAGCAACCATTGCCGCACCGACGGCGTCCGCGGCGCCCGACCAGTGCAGCACTGGCGGCGTGGCGAACACCGTCAGCTCGGTCACGGGCTCGTCGCGCCAGTACCTCGCCAACCACCCTGGCGCCGACCAGGTGCTGACCGCCGCAGCCCATCAGCCGCGTCCGCAGGCGGAGGCCAACGTGTGCGGTTACTTCACCGGCAATCCGCAGGAGTACTACGACCTACGGGGCATCCTGTCCCGCATAGCGCAGATTGCCCGTCTTATAGCGGCGTCCGCGGGACTATCTCGCTAACGGTGTTTCCGGCGGTTTCCATCAGTAGGTCTCGGCCGCCGGGAATCGGTCGCCGAAGGTGATCGCGAACGCGTTGAGCGCTGGTTTCCACCGCACCGTCCATCGTGCCCTGCCAACGCCGGTCGGGTCCAGCGATCGGGTCACCAGGTACAGACATTTCAGCG
>JAOPWF010000680.1 GCA_025965815.1 Mycobacterium sp. | reverse complement strand
CCGACCGTGCACGTCTTCAGGGCCCCGCGAGTTGTCTGACCCATCAGTGACTGCAGCAGCCAGAAGGTGTTGCTGGTGAGGTGGACCACGAACAGCGATCCGGCACCTGCGGCGAGCGCGATCAGCACCGGGTCGATGCCCAGGGCCGGCGCAATCGGGGCCAGGATGCCCGCGGAGGTGATTGCGGAGATCGTGACGGATCCGATGGCGACGTGCAGGACGGCGGCGATGAACCACACCATCAACAGGGGCGCCGCGGTGTTCGCGGTGAAGGACTTGCCGAGGATGTCGCCGAGTCCGGTGGCGGCGATCGTGGCGGCCAGTGAGCCGCCGACCCCGGTCAGGATCAGGATCTGCCCGCTCTCTTTGAAGCCGGTGGCGATCGCCTTCTGGATCCGCTGGGCACCGAGTGCGCGGCGACCCACGAAGCTGGTTCCCACCAACCCGATGAGCAAGGCCATCAGCGGGGCGGAAATGAACTTGATCACCGGGTTGTGTATGTCGGCGACGTCGAGGATTGCCCCTGTCGCGATCAGCAGCAGAGAGGTGAGCAGGGGTGCCATCAGGACGATGAGACGTGTCTGGGTGCGGGTTGCCACGGGCGCTGTCTTGGTGCCGACGCCGCCGCCGCACGCCGGTTCGGCGTCATCGGGAATCGCTGTGTCCGAGTCGCTCTCGTCATCGGCCGGGGTCGACGCATCCTCACCGAGGAACTCCTGCTCGTCGCGTTCGGGATTCCAGAACCCGTGATTGAACAGGAACGACATGATTGCCACCGAGATCGCGACGGTCGGGATGACCAGCAGGATGCCGAACAGCAGCATCTTTCCAAGCGGCACGCCGAGGAGTCCCGCCAACGCCAACGCGCCGACGCCCGGCACGGTCAGCACGATGCCGCACTCGAGCCCGATCGCCATGGCGGTTGCCATGCGTGCCCTCCCGTTTCTGCCGACCTTGGTGGCCAGGTTGCGCGCCAGCGGGGCGGAGATGACCAGCAGCACGTCGAGGAAGATGGACTGCAACAGCGTCGCGATCGTCAGCGACAGCGCGTACGGCATCCGTTTCGGGCCGAACGTCGAGAGCAACACGCCGACCAGACGCTGGATCGCGCCGGTTTCCTGCAACATGGCGCCCATCAGCACACCGAAGGCGATCAGCAGACCGACCTCGGCCATGATGTCGCCGAAACCCTTGGTGATGGTGTCGATCGTCTTCTCGGTGCCGAGTCCGGAGGTCAGTCCGAGGTAGGCGGATCCGACGACCAGCGAGACCGCGGGATTGAACTTGAACCGCACGATGAGTACGACGACCGCGAGGATCGCCACTGCGGTGTTGACCATTACTCCGACGTCAGACATGTACCTACATCCCATCGCGTGGCACTCGCCGAGTGCGCTGTGTCCGCCGCCTCAACCGGGCGGCCGCGTGACGCGGACCACATCACGCTTACATTATGAGCAGACACTCACGATATAAGCAAGAGTATGCCCGGTGGCCACCAGTTCCGGATCGACGTCGAGGTCTGCCGGCTTCTCGTTGGGGGGCAGGTGAAGCACCTCACCCCGGTGAGCGGTAAGCCGAAAGGCGCTGCCCAACAACGACTGTGCCGCGGGAGCGCCGAGCAGCACCACCACGTCGGGCCGGACGGACTTCAGCTCGGCGAACAACCAGGGACGGCACGCGACCACTTCGGTCCGGCTGGGCGTCTTGTGGATACGGCGCTTGCCGCGTTCGGCGCGGATGAACTTGAAGTGCTTCACCGCGTTGGTGACATACAGGCGGTCCCGGTCGATACCGGCGGCGACGAGCGCCTTGTCGAGCAGCCGCCCGGCCGGGCCGACGAACGGGACGCGGGCGCGATCCTCCTGATCGCCCGGTTGCTCACCGACGAGCATCATGTCTGCGTCCGCCGATCCCGCACCGCACACGGTTCGGTCCGCGTCCTTGTACAGATCGCATCCGTGACAACGTTCGGCGGCGGCAGCGAGGTCGTCCAGCCGGAGACTGTCGGGTAGATAGTCGGCGGCTCCTTGCGATGCCATGCGATCGGCTCCTAGTGCTGCGCCTGCCGGATTGCCTTGGTGATCTGGGCGAAGCTGAACTGCCACCGTTCGACGAGTCGGAATCCCATCTGCTGCGGGATTTTGAAGACCGGCGCGCCGCCGAGACGGGGGCCCGGTGACAGCGACGGTCCGCTGTCGTGATCGGCCAGGGAATCGTCGCGCTCGGATACCGTCCACAGCACAGTGCAGGCACGGACCCGGTCCCGAACCGCCCAAATGGGCACGAAGCCGTCCCACAACCTGTTGGTCGACGTGGCCGGCGCCCCCCGTCCGGGATCGACGAGCTTCCTGTACGCCGACGGCCGAGCGGCGAGCAGAGGCCGGATCGGGCCAGGTTTCCACGATGTGGTGTTGTCCAGCACCAGGCAGTCGCCGGGTGCGGCGTGATAGGTGACGACATCGGCGATCTGGCTGAAGTCCATCCCTTCCTTGGCGTACGGCCCACGTTGTACGTAAATGAAGTTCGGCGCGGCAGCGACGGTTAGTGCGGCCAGGACACTGGCGATCCCGAGTGGGGACCTGGCGACGGCGACGATGCACGCACCGAGTAGAAGTGCCATTGCCGGCGAGGTGAAGGTCAGATAGCGCGGATAGTAGATGGGGAAGGCGAACGCCGAGTAGATGACGCTGGCCACGGTCGGAATCGTGATCCAGGCGATGGCGATGACGACCAACTGCCGGATACCGTGCTCGCGGTTGCAAGCTCCGCAGAGCCACAACGCAATCGACGCCGCGAAGGTGAAGCCGACGAGGATCGCGAACGGCAGGCTGTGGTCGAAGTACTGCTCCTGCAGGATCTCGCCGAAAGTGCGTCGGCTCAGCGGCGAGATCCAGCTGATCTGCAGGGTCTGTGTCCTGCTGAGCAACAGCAGGGGTATAACGAACGCCACCGCCAGCGCCGAGGTCGTCGCCCACCAGAGGACGCCGAATCGCCTGGATGGCAACACCGCCAGCACTGCGGCGTGCATCGGGATCAGCAGAATCAGGTAGATGTTCAACAGCGTCGAGATCGCTAACGCGACCGCGTACAACAGCCACAGCGCAGCCTTGTTGCGCCGCACTGCCGCGATGAGGAGCACCGTGAGCCACACTGCGGCCATCGCGGTGAACGCATAGGAACGGGCTTCGATCCCCGCCCACGTCGTTCGGGGCAGGACGGCGAAAACAATTCCGGCGCAGCGCGCGACGGATCGAGTCGACAGTTGCTTGGCAAGCACGACTGTGCCCGCCGCGGCAACACCGACTGCCAGGCAACTCGGTGCGCGGGACCAGAATTCCGTCGGTGGGAAGACGGCGAACCAGCCGTGCATGAGCAGGTAGTACAGACCGTGCACCGAGTCGATGTGGCCCAGCAGCGGCCACAACTGACTTAACGGCCGGCTGGACGATGCCGAGATCGTCGCGGCCTCGTCGTACCACAGCGACGGGCGGGCTGCTCCCGCAGCGCTGATCCCGGCGGCCATGGATGCGACGAGCAGGGGATCGAGCAGGCGCGTCGCGTTGACCGACCGACGTACTTCGTCGCCCGCTGGGCGGCCTGGACTCAGATCGGGGGCGTCAGCCTCGTTGATCTCGATTACAGACATGGTTCCTGACTGAACTCCGGGTCCAGGGCATCACTGTGCTTGCCGTTTCGAGCGCTAGCTAAACAACTATTTCCGAAGGTTAAGGCCTGAATCCCGGTTCTTCGACCGCTGGCGTATGCCGGCTTGCACGGCGGCGGTGGCCAGCCCGGTCGGTCAGTCCGTCTCAACCTGTTGTGCGGCGGCGGCGGCGATGGTGGCAACGGCCCGGCCCTCTTCCCCGTCGTACTCCCAGTCGATGTCGGCGTGTACCACCACATCCATTGCCGTGGTTGCACGTTCGGCCGCGTCGGCTGACGACGGGGCATCGTCGAGTGCCGGTGTCCATCGGCCCAGTTCACCGATTTCGATCAGCTCGGACTGCAGCTCAAGTTCCTGGACCCGTCGGCGCAGCTCCGCAGTCGCGGGGCCTGGCGCCGGAGTCGGTCCTGTCTTGAGGCGCTGACGCACCGCTCGCAGTGGTCGCACCACCTCTCGGTGCCATGGGCCCACGTGGCCGCGGATGGCCTCGACGTCGCGTGCGGAGAGGGCCTGGCCGCGCACGGCGCCCAGATAGGCGCCGAACAACAACAGATTGACGTCGAGGTCGAAGCTGCTCTGGAGCAGCACGCAGGCCGCCGGGACACCGTCGACGTCGTAGACCGAGAGGGCGAACCGCCGGAAGGCATCAGGGTCGGACTGGTCCACGGGTGTCACCATGGCTCACCGCAGCGGACCCTTTTGCTGCGGACGGCCGGGCAGGGTGCTTCGATAGCCGCGAGCGACCTTCACGCAGGAGAGTATGCGGCATGCCGTGATGGTCAGAAAGGGCACGATGGCAGAGATCCTCCACGAAATCAAGATCTCCGGAACGCCAGAACAGGTCTTCACCGCGCTGACCACCCTCGGCGGAATCAAGTCGTGGCAGACCCCGCTGGCTGAAGGAACCGGCGCCATCGGCACCGAGTGGGTGTTCACATTCACCGGCAGAGCCGAATTCGCCTGGGAAGTACTGGCATCTGAGTCACCCGATCTGGTGAAGTGGCGGTGCACGGAAGGTCCGGGCGATTCGGTCGGCACGACAGCGACATTCGCCATCTCTCCCACTGGTGACGGCCGTACGCTGCTGGAGTTCAGCCACGCCGGGTGGCCCGGTACCGAGGGCAACTTCCGCAAGTGCAACACGATCTGGGCGGTGTTGTTGCATCACCTCCAGCGGTTCGTCCAAACTGGCACGCCCGCAACCGCATTCAACTGAGTGACTTGGACAGACTGAGCCGACGCCGGTTGACGCGAGCGACAATCTCAACATTGTTGGGGTAGTGACGGATTCGGCCGCGCCGGTGGGTTGTAGAAAGTTGTGACCTGTACCCCGATCACGGGTCCGATTGCCGCGCATCACGGCGCGGCACTGCGGCGTGCATCACTGTCATCAAGCTCACGTGCGCAGGCGGTGGACCGCAAATGGGCCGGTGAACGAGGCGATTGACGCGGCGCGCCGCCGACGGGTGTCGTCAATCGCACCCATGGTCGCGGAGCGACAGGCTACTGTCTCCGTTGCCGTTGCAACTGACATTGGGAGGCCTTGATGAGCGCCTATCGAACCGTAGTGGTCGGTACGGATGGATCGGATTCGTCGTTGCGTGCGGTGGACCGGGCGGGCGCGATCGCTGCCGGGTCGAACGCCAAACTGATCGTGGCGACGGCGTACTTCCCTTCCGGCGACGACCCTCGGTCCTCCGACGTGCTCAAGGACGAGGGCTACAAGACGTCCGGCAATGCCCCGATCTACGCGATCTTGCGTGAGGCGAAGGACCGGGCCAAGGCGGCCGGGGCCACTGACATCGAAGAGAAGCCGATCGTCGGCGCTCCGGTTGACGCGTTGGTCGATCTTGCTGAAGAGGTCAACGCGGACCTGCTCGTGGTCGGCAATGTCGGTCTGAGCACGATTGCCGGCCGGCTGCTGGGGTCGGTTCCGGCAAACGTGTCGCGTAGGGCGAAGTCCGACGTGCTGATCGTCCACACCACACCCTGACGACTGAAACCTCGTCGACGGTCCGCCAAACCCGCTCGCGCCTCCCGGCAACGCTCGGGCCTTCCGCACCGGCTGGTGATTTATCGGGCCAGCAGCGATTTAGTTGCCCGGGTACGGCCACAGCGGGGAGCGTGACCCGTCGTCGGGGTCCCTGGTGTCGAGTCTTGGGCCGTCGCGACCTGAACCGGAGTTACCGGGCCCGTAGCCGGCGGAGCCGTAGCCGCCCGGGCCCGACGGGTACGGCGGGTACTGCTGCTGGGGCGGGCTTTGGGGCCACTGCTGCGACGGGTACTGCGGGTACTGCGGAGTCTGTTGCTGCGCCGGGGCCTGCGGCCATTGCTGCGACGGGTACTGCGGGGCCAGTTGCCTCGGCGGACTTTGGGGCCACTGCTGGTACGGATACTGCGGAGTCTGTTGCTGCGGGGGAGCCTGCGGCCACTGCTGCTGCGGCGGGTACGTGGGGGCCTGCTGTGCCGGCGGCCGGCGGTCCACCGGCTGGGGCAGGAAGGGCAGCTGAAGGAACTGCTGGAGAATCGGCAGGATCACCGGTGGTGGCGATGGTGCAGGTGGTGCGGCCGGCGACGGCAGGACCGGTGCGGAAGCTGCCGGTGGCGGCAGCACCGGTGCCGAAGCGGCCGGCACGTCCACGGGTGCGGCCGGCAGTGCAGCCGGGGGTTCTGCCGGAGGCGGCGAGGCTGCTGCCGGTGCCGGTGCCCGCGGCTTGGATGCGGGCGCCTGGACGAACACGGTGCGCGGCGCGGCCTGCTGCGGCGCCTGCATCACCACCGGCACAGGTTCTGGGATAGTCTCCGGCGGCGGCTGCGGGGCGGCTGGTGCGAGGCTGACTGGCTGCGCCTCCTGCACCGGCGGAGGTGCCGGCGCCAACGTACTCGGAAGAATGACATTCTCGCCAGGGCTGGAGCGCTGATCCGCGGTGGGCTGGATGCTGACCGCCAACGACATGACAAAAGCCACAACACCTATCACCAGAAGCGCCGTCACCACGCTGCCGACCGGAACGAACGGCTTGCGGCCTTGCCGAGCGTCAGCGGAGTCCACGGCGCCCTTAGTCGCGTCGGTCTGCGCGTAGCCGACCGGCGCTAGCTGGGTGTCCGCGTCGGCGAGCTCCGACAACGCCGCGGGCACTGCTGTCGCACCGTCAGGATCCAGGGAATACGCCATTCCCGCGGTGGAGGCCTCGAAGCTGGGTGTGTTGGCGGCGGTCAGCGCCGCCCCGCGGGCCAGCGCCAATTCCGGGTCCTCAGGAACATTGACGGGCATCGCCACCAGATTTTCCAGCTGCGGCTTCATCGAGCCGGCGTCCACGCCGGAACCAACCACGAACAAACCGTGCGCCTGCGACTTCTGGGTTTCCCGGCTCGTCATGATCTCAGTCAGCACGGGCATCGCGTCCGCGCTGTCCAATCTTCGACTGAGCACCTTGACCATCGAGCCGTCTGCGGTTTTGACCACCGACAGCGTCGCGGTGTCCGGCGTGATGAACAACAACGCGGTCGAGTCGTAGCCCACGGCCTCGCCGATGGCCTGGGCGAGCGCACCCGCCGCGTGCAGCTCAGGCACCAGCATCACGTGTTCGACGCCCCGTGCAGTGAGACTTTCGCGCAACACGACCGCCTCGGCGGGATCGCTCCACGTCACCCCGCTGGCCACCAGGTGGTGGCCGCTGTCCAGCGCGCTCTGCTGGGTTGCCTGGATAGCGGCACTCACTTGTTCTGAAGGACCCGACGCCGCGCTTCCAGCAGTGGCGATATCGAACGCATCATTTTCGACGCTGAGGCCATCGGCCTTAGCGCCCTGGACCAGTACCATGCGGACCGTCGTGCGTGTCGTCGACACACCTAATACGATGTCCATTTCCCCTCCGGAAATACTTGCTGTGTACTTTTCGTCTTTGGAGGGCGGCCGTATCAATAGAGCCGTCGGCTAACGCTTCTCGACGTTAGCGTTAATTGGACGCTACTCGCTCGGACCGATTTGCACGGCTGAAATGCGATTGAGATCTGATTTGGCCGATTTCTTAGCGGAGACGGTGATATGTGCGAACTCCTCGCGGGCAGTGTGCTCGGGGGGCACTATTCGACTCCGGCCGCGGGTCCGACTGGTTGTAGGGCGGCCGCTGTGCGGCGTTTGCACCCCATAGAGGAGGCGCTGCGGCGGGAACGTCGAGGTTTCTGATGCCGCCGGGAACGTCAGCCCGGCGGCTGAGTCACCAACCCCGCTCGCGCCACTCGGCAACGCTCGGGCGTTCGGCGCCGAGAGTCGTGTCGTCGCCGTGGCCCGGATACACGACGGTGGAATCCGGGTAAGCGCCGAACACGCGGCTGGTGACGTCGTCCAGTAATTGGGTGAAGTCGCCGTCCTTCCACGTCTTGCCCACTCCGCCGGGAAACAGGCAGTCGCCGGTGAACAACTGCGTGGCATCGCCGGCGGCGGGGCCGCTGAGCGCGAGGGCCACCGAGCCGGGCGTGTGGCCGCGAAGATGGATGACGTCGAAGGACAGGTCGCCGATCTTGACCGTGTCACCGTTCGCGAGCAGTCGGTCGGGTTTCACCGGCAGCGGCCCGGCATCGAGTTGATGCGCGGCGGTCGGCGCGCCGGTGGCCTCGGCGAGGGCGGACAGTGCCTGCCAGTGGTCGGCGTGCTGGTGACTGGTAACGATCAGCGACACCTTCGGGGCATACTGGCGCACCAGTTCGATGAGGGTGTCAGGGTCGTTCGCGGCGTCGATGAGGAGCGTTTCGCCCGTTCGGGAACATGTGACCAGGTAGGCGTTGTTGTCCATGGCGCCTACTGACACTTTCACGATGGTGGCACCCGGCAGGGTGCGCCGCGCCGCAGTACCAGGCTCCACATGACCGGTGTAGTTGTCATCGACGACTGTCATGTGAGTCAGGTTACTGGCCCGGGGAAAGCTGTCGGTGGGGACACATAGCATGGACAAAGATGTGTGCGCCGGCGACCACTAAGTGGGTATGAGAGTGCCGGAATTATCACTGGAAGGGGCCGGGTGGCAGACCGCCTGATCGTCAAGGGAGCACGCGAGCACAACCTGCGGAGCGTAGACCTCGACCTGCCGCGTGACAGCCTGATCGTCTTCACCGGGTTGTCCGGTTCGGGCAAGTCGTCGTTGGCGTTCGACACGATTTTCGCGGAGGGTCAGCGTCGCTACGTCGAGTCGCTGTCGGCGTATGCCCGCCAGTTCCTGGGGCAGATGGACAAGCCCGACGTCGACTTCATCGAGGGCCTGTCGCCGGCGGTGTCCATCGACCAGAAATCGACCAACCGCAACCCGCGGTCGACGGTGGGCACCATCACCGAGGTGTACGACTACCTGCGGCTCCTCTATGCCCGGGCCGGGACGCCGCACTGCCCGGTGTGCGGTGAGCGGATCGCCCGTCAGACTCCGCAGCAGATCGTCGACCAGGTCCTGGCGATGCCGGAGGGCACCCGCTTCCAGGTCCTCGCTCCGGTGGTGCGCACCCGCAAGGGCGAATTCGCCGACCTGTTCGAGAAGCTGAACTCGCAGGGCTACAGCCGGGTTCGGGTCGACGGCGTGGTGCACCCGCTGACCGACCCGCCGAAGCTGAAGAAGCAGGAGAAGCACGACATCGAGGTGGTGGTCGACCGGCTGACCGTCAAGCCGACGGCCAAGCAGCGGCTCACCGACTCGGTGGAGACGGCGCTCGGCCTGGCCGACGGCATCGTGGTGCTGGAGTTCGTCGACCATGAGCACGGCGCACCGCATCGCGAGCAGCGGTTCTCCGAGAAGCTGGCCTGCCCGAACGGGCACCCGCTGGCCGTGGACGACCTGGAGCCGCGGTCGTTCTCGTTCAACTCGCCCTACGGCGCCTGTCCCGAATGCAGTGGCCTCGGTATCCGCAAGGAGGTCGATCCCGACCTGGTGATTCCGGATCCGGAGCTCACCCTGGCGGAGGGCGCGGTGGCGCCGTGGTCGATGGGCCAGACGGCGGAGTACTTCACCCGGATGATGTCCGGTCTCGGCGACGCGCTCGGTTTTGACGTCGACACCCCGTGGCGGAAGCTGCCGGCCAAGGCGCGCAAGGCGATCCTGGAGGGCTCCGAAGAGCAGGTGCACGTCCGGTACCGCAATCGCTATGGCCGGACCCGGTCCTATTACGCCGACTTCGAGGGCGTGATGGCGTTCCTGCAACGCCGCATGGAGCAGACCGACTCCGAGCAGATGAAGGAACGCTACGACGGCTTCATGCGAGACGTGCCGTGCCCTGTCTGCAACGGCACCCGGCTCAAGCCGGAGATCCTTGCGGTGACACTGGCCGCCGCCGGTGACCTCGGCGCGAAGTCGATCGCCGAGGTCACCGAGCTGTCGATCTCCGACACCGCGGAGTTCCTCAACGCGCTCACCCTCGGCCCACGCGAGGAGGCCATCGCCGGTCAGGTGCTCAAGGAAGTGCAGTCGCGGTTGGGCTTCCTGCTGGACGTCGGACTCGAGTACCTGTCGCTGTCCCGCGCCGCGGGCACCCTGTCCGGCGGCGAGGCGCAGCGCATCCGGCTGGCCACGCAGATCGGCTCGGGGCTGGTGGGCGTCCTCTATGTGCTCGACGAACCTTCCATCGGACTGCACCAGCGCGACAACCGTCGTCTCATCGAAACCCTCACCCGGCTGCGGGATCTGGGGAACACGCTGATCGTCGTCGAGCACGACGAGGACACCATCGCGCACGCGGACTGGGTGGTGGACATCGGCCCGCACGCCGGCGAACACGGTGGGCGGGTGGTGCACAGCGGTACCTACGCCGACCTGTTGCGCAACAAGAACTCGATCACCGGCGCCTATCTGTCCGGCAAGGAGAGCATCGAGGTACCCGCGATCCGCCGCCCCACCGACCGGAAACGTCAGGTCACGGTGGTGGGCGCTCGCGAGCACAACCTTCGCGAGATCGACGTGTCGTTCCCGCTCGGCGTGCTGACCTCGGTCACCGGAGTGTCGGGTTCCGGCAAGTCCACGCTGGTCAACGACATCCTGGCATCGGTGCTGGCCAACAAGCTCAACGGAGCACGCCAGGTACCCGGGCGGCACACCCGCGTCACCGGACTCGACCAGGTGGACAAGCTGGTCAGAGTCGATCAGTCGCCGATCGGGCGGACGCCGCGGTCGAACCCGGCCACCTACACCGGGGTGTTCGACAAGATCCGGACCCTGTTCGCGGCCACCACCGAGGCGAAGGTGCGTGGCTACCAACCCGGCCGGTTCTCCTTCAACGTCAAGGGCGGACGCTGCGAGGCGTGCTCCGGCGACGGCACCATCAAGATCGAGATGAACTTCCTGCCCGACGTATACGTCCCGTGCGATGTCTGCGGCGGCGCCCGGTACAACCGGGAAA
>JAOPWF010000665.1 GCA_025965815.1 Mycobacterium sp. | reverse complement strand
ACCGGCGGATCCTGCATCACCATCGGCGGGTTGTCCTGCAGGCCGATCATCTCCAGATCGCCGTAGTTCACCGTCAGGCCCTGGGCCGAGGAGAACGTCTCGTGATCGCGGGCGGCGTCGATGATGTCGGCGTGCCGGGACAGCACGTAGTAGTCCCGATCGGGCCTGTCGGCGGGGACGACGTGGTGCACCGGGTCGTGGTCGCGAAGCGCCTTGTACATCGGCCAGGGCTCGGGCCACGTATCGGCCGTGCCGAGCTCGAAGCGGACAGGAGATCCATGAGACAAAACGGCGGTCATGTCTTATGCGTACGACATGCGTCCGATGTCTGTCAACGGTTGGGGAGAATCTTCTCTAAATCGCCGCGCCGGGATTCAGGATTCCGTCAGGGTCCAGCGCTTGCTTGATGCGCTGGGTCAGTGCCATTGCCTCGGGGCCCAGATAACCGGCCAACCAGGGCTTCTTCAGCCGACCCACACCGTGTTCACCGGTGATCGTCCCGCCAAGGCCGACGGCCAGATCCATGATCCCGCCGAAGGCGGCTTGGGCCCGCTTGGCCATCGCCTCATCGGCGGGGTCGAAGACGATCAGCGGATGGGTGTTGCCGTCACCGGCGTGCGCGATCACCGAGATCATCACGTCGTTTTCGGCGGCGATCTTGGCCACCCCGCTCACCAGGTCGGCCAGCGCAGGCAGCGGAACGCCGACGTCTTCCAGCAGCAGCGAGCCCTTCGCCTCCACCGCCGGAATGGCGTACCGGCGGGCCGCGACGAACGCCTCGCCCTCTTCGGGGTCGGAGGTGGTGAACACCTCCTTGGCACCGCCTTCGGTAAAGACGCGGGCCATGAACTCGGCATCGTCGGTCCCCGACGCGCCGCGATCGTCCGATGCGGCCACCATCATCGCGGCGGCCGACCGGTCGAGGCCCATCTTCAGCTTGTCCTCCACGGCGTTGATCGCCACCGAGTCCATGAACTCCAGCATCGAAGGCCGGATCTTGCTGGTGATCTCGACCACCGCACCCGCTGCGGACTCCACCGAGTCGAACGTGGCAACCACCGTGCACGCTGGGTGCTGGGGCGTCAACAGCTTCAGCGTCACCTCGGTGACCACGCCGAGCGTGCCTTCGCTGCCGACGAACAACATGGTCAGGCTCAGTCCGGCGACATCCTTGAGCCGTGGACCGCCGAGCCGGACCGCCGTGCCGTCGGCCAGCACCACCTGCAGGCCCAGTACGTAGTCGGTGGTGACGCCGTATTTGACGCAGCAGAGCCCGCCCGCGTTGGTGGCGATGTTGCCGCCGATGCTGCAGATCTCGAACGACGACGGGTCCGGGGGATACCAGAGTCCGTACTCGGCGACGGCCTTCTTGACCTCGGCGTTGAGCAGTCCCGGCTGGACCACGGCGGTGCGGGTCACCGGGTCGACGGTGATGTCCCGCATCTTCTCGGTGGACAGCACGATCCCGCCGTCGAGTGCCGTCGCACCACCGGAAAGACCCGTCCCCGCACCACGCGGTACGACGGCGATCTTGTGGGTGCTGGCCCAGCGGAGCACGGCCTGGACGTCTTCGGTGCGTCGGGGCCGGACCACCGCGAGCGGGGTCCCGGCGCCGGGGTCAAGTGCGCGGTCCTGTCGGTAGGACGCCAGGATGTCGGGGTCGGTGACGACCACGCCGTCCGGCAGTTCGGCAGACAGGGCCGCCAATGCGGACTCGGTCACATGACGATCCTACGATCCCGGCGCAAGGTCGAGCTCACGCAGTGACGGCAGCCGGATCGCGAGCAGGCCGATCACGACCATCGGCAGGGCCAACGCGAGGAACGTCGCCTTGAGCCCGGCGGTGTCGGCGAGCGGGCCCGCGAGGATCAACCCGAGCGGTCCCGCGGCGTACGCCAGCGACCCCATCACTCCCACCACCCGGCCGCGCAGATGCTGAGGGGCCCGGGTCTGCATGACGTAGTTGTAGATCGGTGCGATCGGGCCGTAGACCAGCCCGACGACGGCGCACAGGCCGAGGATCAGCGGCAGCGGCGGCAGGAACGAGATCACGGTCATCGCCAACCCCAGGGTCAGCACCGCGGTCAGCATCGTCGCCCGCTTGCTCACGTACTTCGACAGCACCGCGTAGCCCAGCGCGCCGACCAGGCCGCCGATGCTCAGCGCCATCAGCACCCAGCCCAGCTGTGCCGGCTCGTTGCGGTCGGTGAAGTACTTCGGGAACAGCACGCTTTCCATCGGCATGTACAGGCCAGTCACGGTCAGGTCGATGAACGCCAGCGTCCGCAGCACCCGCATGTTCCAGACGAAGCTGATGCCTTCGACGATGCCCGACCACACGCCGTCGGGCAGGGTTGCGCGGTCGGGTCTACCCGCTCCCTCCAGCCGCAACACCGCGATGGCGGCCAGGGACAGCGCGAAGGTCGACGCGGTCACCCACATCGTGTTCACCCCGCCCAGGGTGGCGATGAGCAGACCGCCAAACCCCGGTCCGACGATGTACGCGAGATTGAACACGGCCTCGTAGATGCTGTTCGCGTGGTCCAGCGTCCAACCGGCGCGCGCGGCCGCCTCGGGCAGCATCGACTCCCGCGCCGTCATCCCCGCGGGATCGAAGGCGGCACCCAACGCGGCCAGTGCCGCGAGCACCCCGACATTGAGCGCGCCCACGCCGAAGGTCAGCGCGATGACCGGGACGGCGGCCACCGAGACCGCTGAAAGTGCGTCCGAGATCATCGACACCCGCCGGCGACCGAGATAGTCAACCGCGATGCCCGCGATCAGCGTGGATGCCAGCAGCGGCAGGGTCCCGGCCATCGCGACGATCGACGCGTCCAGCGCAGACCCGGTGCGTTGCAGCACCAGCCACGGAAACGCGACGATCGAGATGCCGTTTCCCGCGCCCGCCATCAGGGCGGCGAACAGAATCAGCAGTGCGGGTCCGCGCTTGCTGCTCGTCATGGGGTATCGCGGCGAATCTAACAGTGCGACTGCGCGGCGATCGAATTTCGGCCCGCGGGTTCGGCAGGCACCATGGTTGGGTGCTCACCCATCCGCGTACCGCCCTGGCCTTTCCGTCCCCGGTGCCCGCTGGCACTGGCTGGCCGGGCGATCCGGCGACGCCCGCGACGCCGGTCGCCACCGACGCCACCGAAGTCTCCGAACTGGCGGCCGCGGCCAACACGGTGCTCGAACTGGACGCCGCCATTAGTGTGTGCCGGGCCTGCCGGCGCCTGGTTGCCTGGCGCGAGGAGGTCGCGGTGGTCAAGCGCCGCGCGTTCGCCGACCAGCCGTACTGGGGGCGCCCGGTCCCGGGCTGGGGGACGGAGCGGCCGCGGATCATGATTCTGGGCCTGGCGCCGGCAGCGCACGGCGCCAACCGCACCGGGCGGGTCTTCACCGGCGACCGCTCCGGTGACCAGCTGTTCGCCGCGTTGCACCGAGCCGGTCTGGTGAACTCACCGGTCAGCGTGGACGCCGCGGATGGCCTGGCCGCCCGGGACATCCGGATCAGCGCGGCGGTGCGCTGCGCCCCGCCTGCCAACGCGCCAACTCCGCAGGAGCGCTCCACATGTTCGCCGTGGCTGGACGCCGAGTGGCGGCTTGTCTCACCACACGTCCGCGTCGTCGTCGCGCTCGGCGGATTCGCGTGGCAGGTCGCGTTGCGGCTGCTGCGCGAGCAACTCGACGGTGTCAAACCACGATTCGGCCACGGCGCGGTGGCGACGCTGCCGTCGGGCCTGCAGCTCCTCGGCTGCTACCACCCGAGCCAGCAGAACATGTTCACCGGACGGTTGACGCCGGCGATGCTGGACGCCATCTTCCTCGACGCCAAGCAGATGGCGGCCATTTGATGACGGCCGTCCTGGTGTCCGGCGCCAGCGTGGCGGGCACAGCGGCCGCGTATTGGCTTGACCGACAAGGGTACTCGGTGACAGTGGTGGAGCGCCACGGCGGCCCGCGGCCGGGCGGGCAGGCCATCGACGTACGAGGACCGGCGCTGACGGTTCTCGACCGGATGGGTCTCCTGGCGGCCGCCGAAGCCGGGAAGACCGCCATCCGCGGAGCATCCTTCGTCGACCGAGACGGCCGCGAGCTGTCCCGCGACACCGAATCGACACCGACCGGCGGCGTCATCGACAACCCCGACGTGGAGATCCTGCGCGACGATCTGATCGAAACACTCTACCGCGCAACCCAACCGGAGACCGAGTACCTGTTTGGCGACAGCATCGCAACACTGAACGACCGTGGCGACTCGGTGGCGGTCACCTTCGAACGCGCGCCCGCCCGCAGCTTCGACCTCGTCATCGGCGCCGACGGGCTGCACTCGAATGTCCGGCGCCTGGTGTTCGGGCCGGAATCACAGTTCGTCAAGCGGCTGGGCACCTATGCCGCGATTTTCACCGTCCCCAACTTCCTCGAGCTCGACCATTGGCAGGTGTTTCACATGGGCGATCACTCGATGGCCGGCGTCTACAGCGCGCGAAACAACACCGAGGCGCGGGCAATGCTGGGATTCTCCGATACCGATCTGCGGATCGACTACCGCGACACCGCGGCCCAGTTCGCGGAGCTCGACCGCCGGATGGCCAACGATGGCTGGGTGCGCCCGCAACTGCTGTGGCACATGCGCACCGCGCCCGACTTCTACTTCGACGAGATGGCGCAGATCCTGATGGATCGCTGGTCTGCGGGCCGGATTGCGCTGGTCGGCGACGCGGGCTACTGCTGCTCACCGTTGTCGGGCCAGGGCACCAGCGTGGCGCTGCTCGGCGCGTACATCCTGGCCGGTGAGTTGGCCGAAACCGGCCAGGACGGCGTAGTCGACCACGAACATGGCTTCGCGAACTACTACGCGGCCTTCCACGACTACATCCTCGGCAACCAGTGGTTGGCCACCGATGACATTCCCGGCGGGGAGCCGATACCGCCGGAGGAGTTCTACCGGGTGATCCACTCACTCACGCTGAAGGATTACCGATTTGTGTGTGATTAGCCGCGGCCAATGCGGCTAACCACACACAAATCGTTGAGGGAACGTTCAGATGACCAAAGGTGTTGGTGATTAACATGCGGCTTTCCGTCCTTGACCTTGTCCCCGTGCGCACCGACCAGTCCACGTCCGATGCGCTGGCCGCCACTGTGCACCTCGCGCAGACCGCGGACCGGCTCGGCTACACCCGTTACTGGGTCGCCGAGCACCACAACATGCCCTCGGTCGCGGCCACCAGCCCGCCGGTGCTGATCGCCCACCTCGGGACGCAGACGTCTCAGATTCGGCTGGGCTCCGGCGGCGTGATGCTGCCCAACCATGCGCCGCTGGCCGTGGCCGAGCAGTTCGCGCTGCTGGAAGCCGCCCATTCCGGCCGCATCGACCTGGGCATCGGCCGCGCGCCGGGGTCCGACCCGGTGACGTCCATCGCGCTGCGCGGTCCGGCGGGCCGAGACGACATCGACATCGAACAGTTCCCGCAATACCTGGATGACGTGCGGGCGCTGATGAGCCCCAACGGTGTGCGGGTGCAGCTGCCGAGGGACCTGATGCGCGAGAACTACATCCTGAAGGCCACGCCCGCGGCCCAGACCGTGCCGCCGATCTGGCTGCTCGGTTCGTCGTTGTATTCGGCGCACCTGGCCGCAGCCAAGGGGCTGCCGTACGTCTTCGCGCACCACTTCTCTGGTCAGGGCACCGCCGAGGCGCTGCAGGTGTACCGCTCGGAGTTTCAACCGAGGGACCAGGCTTCCGAGCCGGTGACGTTCATGACGGTCAATGCGGTGGTGGCCGACACCCATGACGAGGCGATGGCGCTGATGTTGCCCAATCTGCACATGATGGCGCGACTGCGGACCGGTCAGCCGCTCGGGCCACTGGATCTGGTCGAGCAGGCGCAGGTGGCCGAACTGAGCCCGGCCGCCAGGGCGGTCGTGAATGCCGGGCTGGAGCGGGCGATCGTCGGCTCGCCCACCGAGGCCGCCGACCAGGTCCGAGCTCTGGCCGACGATTTCAGCGTGGACGAGGTGATGGTGAATCCGGTCGCGTCCGAACACCGAGGAACCGATCCGGCGACTGCGCCGTCGCGCGACACCACGCTGGAACTGCTGGCCAAAGAGCTGTTCTAGGGCGTCAGAACAACCACCGGAATGGGCCGCGACGTCTTCTTCTGGTACTCGACGTAGCGGTCGGCGTTGTTCTTGTTGACGATGTCCCACAGCCGTCCGTAGTCGGGATCATCGGGTAGCACCGGTCGCGCCGTCACACCGAACCGCTTTGGGCCGGTGTTGATCTCGACATTGGGATTGGCCTTGAGGTTGTGATACCAGCCGGGCGACCGGGGATCGCCCCCCTTGGACGCCACGACGAGGTAGTCATCGCCGTCGCGGGCGTAGGAAAGCGAGTTCGTGCGCGCCTGACCCGTCTTGGCGCCGACGGTGTGCAGTAGCAGGCTGGGCGGCGCGCCGGGCAGATGGTGTCCGATCCGGCCGTTGGTGCGCTGATAGACCGTGTCGTGCAGGCGGAGCAACGCGTACAACGCCGTGTCGGCCAGGGATGTCATGCCTCAGTCTGACTGAGCGGCATCCAGTTGCGCTAGGGCGTCGCGCAGAATGCGCCCGGTGGTCTCCCGGTCGGGGTCGCGGCGCAACAGCATGCCCTTCGCGAACGACAGCTTGTCGCCGTTGTGGCGCGGCACGACGTGCAGATGGATGTGGAACACCGACTGGAAGGCGGCCTTGCCGTCGTTGATGGCGATGTTGTTGCCGTCGGCCTTGAGC
>JAOPWF010000403.1 GCA_025965815.1 Mycobacterium sp. | reverse complement strand
GACTCCAGGCAGACCCGGACGAGCGGATACACCGCGGCGACCAGCACCACGAGCAATGGCGGGAGTGCCCATAACGCGGCTCGCGAACGCGGCGGTGCGGGCCGGGCCGGCGCGTCCTCGACATCGGCGTCGAGCAGTGCGGTCACTTGGGCGGCACCGCCACGAGCACACCCGCCGGCTCGGGGAAACGCACACCGACTTCACTGTTGATCTCGAACTGCGCGTTGCCGGGTACGTCCATATCGATCAGCTGATCCGGCAGGCCATTGACCGCCAGCACGAGCCGCGTTGTCGCTCCCCGCCACACGGCCGCCTTGACGTTGGCCCTTAGCGCATCCCGGTCACCCAGCGACACCAGCTGCATGGCGTGCGGCCGGATGCACAGCAGCGCGTTGGAACCGGGCGGCCAGTCGGTCTTGCCGACGGCCGGTTGCGGAGCCTCCGCGGACAGCGTCTTGTGCGCGATGGTCACCAACGCCGAGGTGCCGATGACCCGCCCCACGGTGCACGGAATCAGGTTGGCGCCACCGAGGAACGCCGCCGTGAAGCTGGTGGGTGGACGCTTCCACAGATTCTCCGCGGTGTCGACGTCCGTCAGCCTCGCGTCGTTCATCACCACGATCCGGTCGGCCAGCGCCAGCGCCTCCGCCTGGTCGTGCGTGACATACAACATCGCAGTGTCCGGCAGCGCCTCCTTGAGGCGTTGCAGTTCGGCCAGCATCGACTGCCGCAGTTGAGCGTCCAGCGCGGCGAGCGGCTCGTCGAGCAGCAGCACCCCGGGCCGGATCGCCAATGCTCGCGCGATGGCGATCCGCTGCTGCTGGCCACCGGAAAGCTCACGGGGCAAGCGCTTTCCGTACGCCGCCATACCGACCATATCCAGTGCCTCGGCCACCCGTGCGGCGATCTCCCGCCGCGGCACCCGGTGCGACTTGAGCCCGAACGCTACGTTCTCGGCGACCCGCATGTGCGGGAACAGGGCATAGGACTGCAGCACCACACCGATGCCCCGCTTGGCCGGCGGCAGGTCGGTGACATCCCGACCGGCCAGCCGGACACGTCCCGCGGTGGGACGGACGAAGCCGGCGAGCGCGTTGAGCGCCGTCGACTTCCCCGACCCGCTCGGACCGAGCAGGGCGACCGTCTCTCCCGCGGCCGCCCGCAGGTTGAAGTCGATCAGAGCGTTCGTCGCCTTCCGGCCACGCCCGTAGGCCACCCCGACCCGGTCGAAAACGATGGCCGGCGTGGGCATTTGGGGCCCCGCTACCCGATCGCGCGTAGCGGTCTCCGGACGGCCGACCCCGATCTCGGTCATCTCAGTTTCCGGTGGCCTTCTGGTAGGCCGCGACGTCGGCGTCAAGCTCAGAGAGCACGGTGTTCCAGTCCGGAACCCACACGTCGACACCCTTCAGAACGCCGGCAGGGGTGTTCGGCGCGGCCGATTCCGCTCCGGCGGTGCGGATTTCGTCGCGCACCGGGATGCCAAGGGCGTCCGTGGCGACCGTCTTCTGGACGTCGGCGGAGATCAGGAACGCCAGCAGCTTCTTGGCCTGGTCGCCATGCGGAGCACCCTTGGTGACACCCGCGACGTAGGGCAGCGAGACCGTGGTCTTCTTTCCATCTGCCGCGGCCGGGATGAAGATGGTGAACTTTGAACCGTCGTCCTTGATGGAGCCCAGGTTCATCTGCACGTCACCGTTGGCCACCAGAAGTTCGCCGTTGCTGACCTTTGGTTGCAGCTTTCCGGTCGACGAGGACGGACCCACATTGTTCGCCTGCAGTTTGCTCAGGTAATCCAGCGCGCCGGGCTTGCCCATCAGATGCTGCAGCAGCACCAGCACTGCGGTGCCGTCACCCGCCTGCCCGGGTGTCGAGTACTGCAGCTTGCCCTTGTACCGGGGGTCCAGCAGGTCATTCCACTTGACGGGCGGCGGCTGGGCGCCGGGGTTGGCGATGAAGCTCAGCGCGTTGTTGACGATCGGCACGTAGTTGCCGCCCGGACCGACCTCCGCGGCGGGGATGCCGGTGGTGTCGACGCCGCTGGCCTGCAGCAGCGCGGATTTGTCGGCCTTCTGGATGAACGGCGGCAGCGTCACCAGTAGGTCGGCTTGCGGGTTGGACTGCTCCTTCTCCACCCGCGACACCACCTCGCCTGATCCGGCCTCGACCACGTTGACGTTGATCCCGGTGTCCTTGGTGAACTTGTCAAACTGCGTCTTGTACCAGCTGCCCAGGCCGTCGGCACTGTAGACGGTGACCGTCTCGGCGCTCGAGCCGGACGAGCCGGTGCCACCGCAGGCCGCGGTCAGCGACAGTGCGCCAACGGCGACGGCGATCGCCGCCACCCGCGGCAGGGATTTTCTCCAGGTCATGTTCCTTCTCCTCGGTTAGTGGTCTCGGGTGATCAGGTCGGCGAATTCGGCGACGGAACGCACGACGTGGGTGGCGCCTGCGTCGCGGAGTTGCCGCTCGTCGTGGGCGCCGGTGAGGGTGCCGGCCGAGATGGCAGCGCCGGCCCGCAGCGCACTTTCGATATCGCTGGTGGTGTCGCCGAGCGCCGCGACGTTGTGGACGCTGTCGATCTCCAGGCGTAGCAGTGCGGTGAGAATGAGATCGGGGTACGGGCGGCCGCGCACCCCGGCACCGGGTGCCAGCACCAGATCGGCCAGCGACTGCCAGCCCAGCGCCGCCAGCAGCTTCTCCTGCGTCATCCCGCTGAAGCCGGTGGTCAGCGCGACGCGGACGCCGGCCGCACGCAGCCGCGAAATCGCCTCGGCCGCACCGTCGATCGGCCGTGCCTGGCCGTTGTCGATGAGCTCCTCGTAGGCGCTCTCGAACGCGGCGTTCGCGCGCCGCGCCAGGTCTTCGGCACCGAACAGCGCCCGGAAGACGGCGATCTTCGACTGGCCCATGGTGTCGAGCACGTACTGGCGGGCGCGGTCGCGCTCGGCACCGGATTCGGGCAGCCCGGCCGCGGTGGCCGCCGCCTCGAATGCACTCACCACCAACCCGTCGTCGGCGACGGTGGTGCCGGCCATGTCGACGACGGCCAGTTGAATCGGTGCCGCTGCCATCCGCTTTCCTCCGGATCAGAGATCGATGAGCTCGGCGGTCTGTTCGGCCAGGGCCGGCCCAAGCGTCATGCCGCGACCGCCGGGACCGGTGATCACCCACACCCCGTCAGCCGCGCACGTCCGGCACACCAGCTGGTCCGGGTCGACGCACTGGCTGTAGACACCGGCCCAGCGCCGGCGCACGGGTGGCAGAGCGCGGCCGAGGAACTCCTCGACGACCCCGACGAGGTAGGCGTACGGGGAGTCCTGGACGTCGAAGGCGAACGGCTCGTCGTACTCGTGCGTGTCGCCGATGGTCAGGCCACCCTGTAGCCGCTGCACACACAGCAGCTGCATCCGGTGCTCGTTCGCGATGGGATCCTGGGACTCGTTGCGCCGCAGGGCCTCCAACGCCGGTCCCTGAAACCCGGGGTAGTAGCGGAAGCTGTCGCCGTCCGCGATTGCCGTGGTGAGCGGCTCGTCCAGCGGCGCGGTCTGCATCATCTGCAGCCGGACCCGGCGAACCGGCAGTTCGCCGGCGATCTCGCGGGTCAGTCCGCCGTGAGCCGCACCCGGACACACCAGGACGAGGTCGCTGTCGTAGCGGCGGCCGTGGTCGTCGCGGACGACCCGGCCGTCGATCGACCTGGCCTCGGTCCCGGCGGCGAAGGTGTATCGACCGGTGGCCTGCATGTAAGCCCGCATGGCGGGCAGGGCCTGCCGGGACTCGACCGCGGCGTCGCGCGAACAGTACAGGCCGGCAACGTATTTGCCGCGCAGTGCCGGGTTGAGCGTGCGCACCCGATCGGGCTCCAGCAGTTCGAAGCCGCGGCGCCCGGCGTCGGCCCGTGCGACGACCTCCTCCGCGACCGCGACCTCGGCGGGCGTACGCAACAGAGTCAGCGATCCAACGGGACGAAAGCCGATGCCCGGGATCCTGGCGCCGAGGTCCTCCCACAGCTCGCGGGACCGCAGGGTGGCGTCGAGTTCGCCGCTCGCGCGGCCGGAGACCCAGACCAGGCCGAAGTTGCGGATGGTGGCGCCACGCGCCTCGACTTCGCGTTCGAGTTGGGTGACCTCGTGGCCGCGACGTACCGCTTCCAGCGCGTGGGCGGTGCCGAGGATGCCGCCTCCGATGATGGTCACACGCATCTGCCAGAGGATTCCCAGTCATCACTACGGCGCCGCGACCGAGGAGTGTTGGGGGCGCGAACAGCAGGTTAAGAATTGGTATAGACCAATTATGGGTAGACTGCCGGGCATGTCGGAGCTGGACGAAACCGCTGAGCTGCTGCGGTCGTTGCGCGGCGTCTGGGATGAAGAGGCGGTCGACGAACTCGACCATGCGCTGCAGTCCGCGGCACGGGCCATTGCCGATGACGCCGACGACGAGTTGGTGCTCGCCGCGGCCCTGCACGATCTCGGCCACAGCCCGCTCCTCGGCGGTCCGTCGGTCCGTGGTCACGATGGGCTCGCGCGGGAGTGGTTGGCGCCCCGGTTCGGCCAGCGGGTGGGCTGGCTGGCGGGCGCGCATGTCGCCGCCAAGCGTTACCTCGTGGCGACCGAACCGGGCTACGGCGACGGGCTGTCAGACGTGTCGGTGGCGTCCCTGGACGCCCAGGGCGGTGCCGCGGTGGACGACGAGTTCGTCGGGCATCCGTGGTGGCCGGATGCGCTGCGGCTGCGGCGCTATGACGACGCCGCAAAGGATCCCGGCGCCGCGGGCGCCTCGATCGAGGAGGTGCTTCGCGTCGCGGAGCGTGTTGTGCGGCAACGGGTGTCGCGATGACCTCGGCGGACCGGCTGCCCAAGCCCTACCTCGTCCGGACCGCGCTCGACGGGATTCTGGCCGACCTGGCGGAGGGGGATCCCGTGCCCGCCGAGCGCGAGCTGGCCGTCCGGTTCGGGGTGGCGCGGGAGACCGTTCGGCAGGCGCTGCACGAGCTGCTGGTGGAGGGCCGCATCGAGCGACGGGGCCGCGGCACGGTGGTGTCCAGGCCAAAGCTCACCCAGCCGCTGTCGCTGCAGTCCTACACCGAGGGCGCCGTCACGATGGGACGGGTGCCGGGTCGCCTGCTCGTCACCTGGGAGGACGTCGAGGCAACGACGGATCTGGCTGCCGCGCTGTCGATCTCGGGCCGCGATTCGGTCATGCATCTGGAGCGGGTGCTGCTTGCCGACGGCCAGCGCATCGGGCTGGAGAGCACCTATCTGCCCAAGCACCGGTTCGGTCACTTCACCGACAGCTTCGACCCGACGACCTCGTTGTATGCCGCGATCCGCGCCACCGGAGTCGTGTTCGGTTCGGCGGTGGAACGCATCGAGACCGTACTGCCGTCGCCGCGGGAAGCGGCGCTGCTCGAGTCGACGACCGCGATGCCGATGCTGCTGCTCAACCGGCGTTCGGTGGACGCCGAGGACCACCCCATCGAAGTCGTCCGGGCGCTCTACCGCGGCGACCGAGTCGCCTTCGAGACCCGCCTCTCCGACCACTCAGGCCAGCGCCAGGGTGGTCAGGATGTCCGGTCTTGAGCCTTAGTCCGACGGCACGGGAGGCAGCCGGAAGGCGCTGGCGTCGCCGCCCAGCGGCTTATCCCGCTCTGCGGCCAGTTGATTGTGCGGTTGGCCGAGGCTGATCCGGCTGACCTTGTCGATCCGGTCGTACTGCTCGCTACTCAGGCCGACGTCCAGCGCCGCGACGTAGGAGTCCAGTTGCTCGACCGTACGGGGGCCGATGATCGGCACCACACCCGTCGGCGAACGCCGGGCCCGTTCCAACAGCCAGGCGACGGCGACCTGCGCCGCGGGGACGCCCAGTTCCTCTGCCGCGGCCAGCACCGCGTCGACGGTGGCCGCCTTGGTGGTGTCGTCTTCGGTGTGCACCAACCGGTTCCAGTCGGACAGCCGGCCCTGATCGCCGGAGCGGTACTTGCCGCTGAGCAGCCCACCGCCCAACGGGGACCACAACGCCGCCCCGATGCCCAGCGCCTCGGCCATCGGGAAGGTTTCCCGGTCACCGCTGCGCTCTACCAGGCTGTATTCGAACTGGACACCCGCGATCGGAGTCGAACCCCGCAGTTCGGCCAGCGTCGCGGCGCGGGCCGTCAGCCACGCCGGGAAGTTCGACAGCCCCGCGTAGAGGATCTTTCCGGACCGGGCGAGATCGTCGAAGCCGCGGACGATTTCATCGACGGGGGTCACCCGGTCGGGAAAATGCACCCACAGCAGGTCGATGTAGTCGGTGCCGAGGCGACGCAGGCTGCCCTCGACCGAGCGGAACATGGCACGACGACCGTTGCCGGTCTGCAACACCCCGTATCCCTGCGGTCCGCCGATGGCGAACTTGGTCGCGACGGTGAACTGATCGCGCCGGCCGGCGAGGAGTTTGCCGACGTTCTCCTCGGACTCGCCGTCCTGGTAACTGGCCGCGGTGTCGATGAACGTGCCGCCCGCGTCGGCGAACCTGTCGAAGATCTGCCGCGACACGTCGGTCTCGGCGCCGTAGCCCCAGCGGGTACCGAACATTCCCGCACCCAGGGACAATGCCGACACGCGCAGGCCGTTGTTGCGACCGAAGCTGAAGTGCTGCATGTCAGGGATCAAGCCCAACCGTGCCCGCTTTGTTCCACCACTAGGTGCCGGCAAGTTCCCGCGGCACCACGAAGACGTCGACCAGCGCGCCGTTGCGCCACACCGTCATCTCTATCCGCCGCGCGATCGCGTCCTCCACCATGAGTTTCTGGATCGCGGTCGCGGTGACGATGCTGCGGCCGTCCACGCTGATCACGACGTCGCCGCGCCGCAGGCCCGCCTCCGCGGCCGGGCTACCGGCGACGACGCCGGCGATCTGCAGCCCGCTGGCCGTGCCGAGTCGGGCGGCGAGTGCGGGCGCGACCGGTATGTGCGCGCCGGCGATTCCCAACCACGCGCGGCGCACCCGTCCGGCGCTCATCAGGGCGGCGATGATCCGCTGGGTGGAGTCGTTGACCGGTACCGCCAGGCCCAGCCCCACCCCGGCCACGGCGGTGCTGACACCCACCATCCGGCCGCGGCCGTCGGCCAGCGCGCCGCCGCTGTTGCCGGGGTTCAACGCGGCGTCGGTCTGGATCACCTCGTCCACGACGCGGCCGGACCGCGTCGGCAGTGAGCGCCCCAACCCGGACACGATTCCGGCGGTGACGCTGCCGGACAGGCCAAGCGGGTTGCCGACGGCTACCACGAGTTGCCCGACGCGCAGGTCCTCGGCGCGGCCCATCCTCACCGGCACCGGGACGGCGTCGCGTGCTTTGAGCACGGCGAGGTCGGACAGCACGTCGCGCCCTACGACGTCGGTAATCACCGAGGTGCCGTCGGTGAACGCCGCCTCGGCGGTATCCGATCCGGCCACCACGTGCGCGCTGGTGAGCAGGTAGCCGTCGGGGGTGATGACGCTGGCGCTCCCGGTACCCTCCCCACGGGATGTGCGGACCGCGAGGCTGGCGACGCTCGGCAGCACGGCCCGCGCGACTGCGGTCACCACGGTCGAGTAGGCGTCCAGCGCCTCATCGTCGGCCTCCTGGCCCGGGCGGTCGTCTGCCATGACTTGCGCAGCGCCGCAGGGGCCGCCGGTATGCCGCGGTTCGCCACCGGCAGAACCCGCCATGCGCGATGCTGGCGGCGTGCCCCTTTCCAACACCGATGAACAGTCCGACACCGAGGAACAGCAAGCACTACGCGAGACCGTCGCCGCCGGGGTGAGGCGTCCCCGTTGATGGCGCTCGGCAAGAACGCGATGGCGCGCATCCTGCACGAAACGGCGCGGGTGCAGACCTTCTTCGCGCAAGCGCTCATCACGGTGCGTCGCGGCCCAGGATGACCGTGCCACTCGAGCAGAACCAGCCGCCGGTTCCGCTGACGCAGGCAATCTTGGCGTCGGGTACCTGCCGCGGACCGGCCTCGCCGCGCAACTGCCGCGCCGCCTCCACCAACAGGAACAGTCCGCGCTGCCCCGGGTGGCAGGCCGAGAGCCCGCCCCCGTCGGTGTTGGTGGGCAACTCCCCGCCGAGGCGCAGCGACCCCTTCTCAACGAAGGAACCGCCTTCGCCCTTGGCGCAGAAGCCCAGATCCTCCAGGGTCAGCAGCAACATGTATGTGAACGCGTCGTAGATCTCGGCGACGTCGACATCGGTGGGCCGCACCCCGGCACGTTCGAAGGCCAACGGCCCGGTCACCGCCGCCGGACCGACGGTGACGTCCTCCCACTGCGAGGTCAGCATGTGCGACGTGGCGTCGGCCGAGCCCAGCACCCACACCGGCTTCGATGCCAGGTCCGGCACCCGGTCGGCGCGCACCAGGACGGCCGCGGCGCCCCCGTCGCTACGGATGCAGCAGTGCAACTTGGTGAACGGATCGGCGATCATCGGACCGCTCAGCACGTCGTCGATGGTGATCGGGTCGCGACAGTACGCCTCGGGGTTGTCGGCCGCATTGAATCGGGCCGATACCGCCACCTCGGCGAGCTGCTCGATGGTGGTCCCGTAGTCGTGCATATGCCGGCGTGCCGCCATCGCGTATTTGGAGATCAGGGTGTGCCCGTAGGGCGCCTCCCACTGCAGCGGCCCGCGCGCTCCCCAGTTGATGTTGGCGCCGCGCAGCCCCTTTCGCAGATCCGCGCGGGCGGTCGAGCCGTAGGTCAGCAGGACGACATTGGCATGGCCCGCCTCGATGGCGTCCACGGCGTGGGAGATCATCACCTCCCAGGTCGCGCCGCCCACCGCTGTCGAGTCGACCCAGCGCGGCCGCAGGCCGAGGTACTCGCCGACGTCGACCGGCGGAAGCGTGCCCTGACCGGTCGACGCCAGCCCGTCGACGTCGCCGGGCGTCAACCCGGCGTCGGCCAGCGCCCGCCGGCCGGCCTGCGCGATCAGTTCGTAGGGACCCTTGTCGTCGACGCGGCCGACGTCGGACAGCGCGATCCCGGCAACCGCGACCGTCATCGGGGCCGGTCCTGCGCGATCAGTTCGGCCAGCACCTCGGTGGGCTCGCTGAACAGGTGCCGGAAGACGTGCGCCCGTTTGAGGTACAGGTGCATGTTGCTCTCGAACGTGTAGCCCATACCACCGAACACCTGGATGCCGGCGGCCGCGTTGTCCACCGCCGCGGTACCGGCAACGGTGAACGCGGACAGGATCTGCCGAAGCGCGTCCTCGCGGCCGCTGTCGAATGCGATGGCGGCGAAGAATGTCTGGGCCTGCGCCGCCTCGGCGCCCACCGCCATGTCGACGCAGGTGTGCTTGATCGCCTGGTTCGCGCCGATCGGCTTGCCGAACTGTTCGCGGCTGCCGGCGTGCTCGGTCGCCTCTTCGGCCGCAGAGATCGCCAGGCCGGTCAGGAAGGCCGTCGAGAGCACCATCGCGCGGCCCCAGATCCACTCGGTCTCGGCGGCCAACCAGTGCAGCGGCTCGGCGGACT
>JAOPWF010000582.1 GCA_025965815.1 Mycobacterium sp. | reverse complement strand
TCGGCGTAGAAGCGGGAGTTGAAGTCGAACGAGCCGAGCTTCCGCAGCCGCATCAACTGGGCGACGATGAATTCGATGTTGGTTCCTGGCGCGTGGTGCCCGGTGTCCAGGCACACCTTCGCCCGCTCGCCGAGGTCGCTCACGTGGGCGTAGGCGGTGCCCCAGTCCGGGACGTCCATGACATAAGTCGCCGGCTCGAAGAACTTGTACTCCAACACCAGTCGCTGATCCGGGCGGACGTGCTGGTAGATGGTGGCCAGTGATTCGGCGAGCCGTTCCTGGCGTCCGCGGATGTTGCCCTGCCCGGGGTAGTTCGTGCCGTCGGCCAGCCAGATCTTCAGGTCCCGTGACCCGGTCTGATCCATCACCTCCAGACAGGCCAGGTGGTGCTCGATGGCCTTCTGCCGCACCGCTTTATCGGTGTGGGTCAGGCTGCCGAACTTGTAGTCGTCGTCCTGAAAGGTGTTGGAGTTGACCGTCCCCAGTCGCACCCCCCGCTCGCCGGCATACTCGGCCAGCGCCCGGTAGTCCGCGACCGTGTCCCACGGGATATGCAGCGCCACAGCGGGGGCCAGTCCGGTCAGCCGGTGCACGGTGGCGGCGTCGGCGATCTTCTCTTCGATGGTGCGCGGGGTGCCCGGTGTGCCGAAAACCTTGAATCGGGTGCCCGAGTTGCCGAACGCCCAGGACGGCAGTTCGATGGCCAGGTTGTCGACGGCGGGACCGAATCCGCTCGAGGCCATATCAGTTTCCACCCTTCGTTACAGGGGAGTCGAGGCTCTCGCCGTTCGTCATCATGCAGGATTGAAACGTTTTAATCGTGACTAGGGTCACCGTAACGGCTCCGAGTGATCCAGTCAACGACGGATCCGCAGAGCTGTGTCGGGGAGGTCGGCGAGGGCGGAGTTCGGCACTAAACCTGGACGGCCCGCCGACACGCCGCCCTGACCTGCAAGATTGATTTTCAGGTGTGTCGGGTATCTCATTTCAGGAGTAAACCCGGAGCGATTGCCAAACCCACGTCGAGGTGGTGGCCGTGTACCAGCAGGTTCTTGATCCCGTAGCCCATTCCCTGGCCTGGAGTTCCCTGGTCGCCGCGTTACCGCTGCTGCTGCTGTTCGTGATGCTCGGCGCGTTGCGGGTGACCGCGTGGATTGCGTCGCTGGTGTCGCTGGCCCTGGCGATCGTGATCGCGGTTGCGGTGTACGGCATGCCCGTCGGGCAGGCGTTGCTGGCCGGATCGCAGGGCGCGGCGTTCGGGTTCTTCCCGATCCTGTGGATCGTCATCAACGCGATCTGGGTCTACCAGATGACCGTGGCGACCGGGCACTTCGACGTGCTGCGGCGCTCATTCGCCTCGGTCAGCGATGACCAGCGCATCCAGGCGATCATCGTCGCGTTCTCGTTCGGGGCGCTGATCGAGGCGCTGGCCGGATTCGGCACTCCGGTGGCGGTGACGTCGGTGATGTTGATGGCCCTCGGGTTCCGGCCGCTGAAGGCCGCCGTGCTGGCGCTGACCGCCAACACCGCGCCCGTCGCGTTCGGCGCCATGGCGACGCCGATCATCACGCTCAGCAAGGTGACCGACCTGCCGGTGGACACGCTCGGCGCGATGGTCGGGCGGCAGACCCCGATCCTGGCGTTGTTCGTGCCCCTGGTGCTGGTCGGCATCGTGGACGGGTGGCGCGGGGTCCGGGACACGTGGCCGGTTGCGGTGGCGTGCGGGGTGGTCTTCGCGCTCGCGCAGTACGCCACCTCCAACTTCGTCTCGGTGCCGCTGGCCGACGTGGTCGCGTCCCTGCTGTCGGCCGCTGCCGTGGTCGCGGTGGTGCGCGTCTGGCGTCCGCGCCGGTCGTACACCGAGCCGGCCGTGGTCGCTGGCGGTGCGGCGGACGAGCCGACCCCGGAGTTCGCCGCGCGCGTCGAGCGGCGTGGTGACCAGCCCGTCGGGCAACGCGAGGACCACCACGACACCAGGGCCGACGTCGTCCGGGCGTACGCGCCCTACGGGATCATCATCGTGGTCTTCGTGATCTGTCAGATCCCGGCGGTGAAAAGGCTGCTGGACGAGGCGACGCTCACGTTCAAATGGCCTGGGCTGCACCTGCTCAATCCCAAGGGGCAACCGCTGTCGCTCACCACGTTCACGCTCAACCTGTTCACCACGCCCGGCACCCAGATGCTCATCGCGGGCCTCATCACCATGATCGCCCTGCGCCTGTCGGTGCCCCGCGCGCTGAAGGCGTACGGGGCCACGCTGCATCAGCTTCGGTGGGCCATCCTGACGGTGATGGCGGTGCTGGCGCTGGCATTCGTGATGAACGCATCGGGACAGACCATCACCCTCGGCACGTGGATGGCCGCTGCGGGAGGGGCGTTCGCGCTGCTGTCGCCGATCCTGGGCTGGCTCGGCGTTGCCGTGACCGGTTCGGACACATCCGCCAACTCGCTGTTCGGAGCCCTGCAAGTGACCGCGGCCAACCAGGCCGGGTTGTCCGAGGTGCTGATGGCGGCCTCGAACAGCTCGGGCGGCGTGCTGGGCAAGATGATCTCCCCGCAGAACCTCGCCATAGCGGCGGCGGCGGTCGGCCTGAACGGCAAGGAAGGCGACATCTTCCGGCGCGTCATCGTATGGAGCCTGATATTCATCGCGCTGCTCTGCGTGCTGTCCGCGCTTCAGGCGTCGGTGCTGTCCTGGATGGTGCCCTAGCCCCCGGAGCGTTGGATCAGCAGGTTCGTGGTCTCCGCCACCAGGTCGGGCTGGTGCACCTGGATGTAGTGGTCACTGCCGCTCGCCATGGTGTGCGGCGTCTGAGGCCGCAGGGCAACGAGATTTCGTGCCGCAGCGGTCCACACCTGCTCGACCTTCGCCGAAAGGCCCGTGGACCCGGACGGGAAAATCGGGAACGGCTCGGTCTTGGTGAGCACTGCCGTCGGGATGGGCGGGAAGGGCTGGGCGGCGGCGACCTGGGCCACGCTCTTGTCGATGTCGACGACCTCAAACGTTGGGGCGCTTGCGAACTGCGGCAAGGGCGAGTTCAGCAGTTGCCGATACGCCGGCCAGTCTGCGCCCATCAACGCGGGGACCTCAACAGGGAAGGAATCGACGAACAGCAGTGCCTTGACGTCGCCGGGGTGGGTCTGGGCGTAGAGCCGACCGAACAGGCCGCCGAGCGAGTGGGCGACGAGAACGTAGGGGCCGCGGACGTCAGCGGCGGCGAGGAGCGCGTGAAGATCATTGACAACGTCCCGGGCTGTGCGCGGCATAGCCGCGGGCGAACTGCGGTCCGTGATCGAGGGTGGGTCGGTGTAGCGCAACGTGCCGGGACGGTCGTACGCACACACCCGGTGGTGTGCGTCGAGGGCGGCCAGTACCGCCGGACCGACCGCGGGCTCGGCGGCGTCGGTCAGGCTCCATGGGTCCGACGAGTCGTGGTAGCCGGATTCCAGAATGACGGTCGGCGCACCGCTGCCGTGGCATTCGAGGTACAGGTGGCGACCGCCACCGATGTCCACCGGACCGGCGAAGTCTTCGGCCGGACCCGGTGCGGGTCGCGGCGTGTGGTCCTCGGGTCCGGTGCCACAGCCGGCGAGCACGACCAGCATTGCCGCGAACCTGAGGACTGCGCGCCGCTTCATCCCACCCACTTTCGGCCGTCCCGGGCAATGCGCTCGGACTGCGGCATGGCGCCATTGTGTCCGATGGTGATGGGGCGCGGTTGCGGGTTTCCGCGTCGGGGTACGAAACAGGCATGCGGGGGAACCGGTGAATCCGCCCACACTGAATACGGATGATGCGCCGAAGACAGCGTCCAGTTCTTGCAAGACTCGGGGGTCGCTGCAATTGCGGTGACGGGAGTGCAGATTGGCAGGCTCGAGCGGAGAACAGCCTCTGCCCCCGCGGTCGGACCCTTGGCGGAAGGGTTGGACCGGTTGCGGGCCTACGCTTACAGCAGCCGGCGTTCCATCGCTGAGGTGGCGGCCGACGTCGTTGCCCGGCGGTTGTCCCTGCGCGACGAGCGCCACGACAAAAAGGACACAACAAGCGATGCGCAATGACGATGCAGGTCGGTCATGAGTACGCCGCGAACCAGGTCGGCGATGGCAGAGCTGACGGCGGCACTGACCGCCGATTTCGATCTACCGGTCCTGCTCGAGGCTGTGGCGGTCGATGCGCGGGTGTGTCTGGACGCTTACTCGGCGGCCGTCGTGCTGTTGGATCCCCGCCGTGCCGCCGAGGATGCGGTCGTGGAAATCGTCGCTGAGTCGGTGCGTGAGGACTCCGCTAGGGATCTGGACTTTCAGCGCACCGGACCCGCACTGGTCAGTGCCCGTGACGGTGCCCTCACCCTGATCGACGATCTGGCCGATGCGCACGACACCCGATGGCCCCGGTACCGGCAGGACGCGACCGCGGCCGGGATGCGCGGCGTGCGCGCGTTTCCGATCACCGCGGTGGGGGTCCCGCTCGGAGCGGTCGTCGTCCACACCGACAAGCCGTGGGGGCAGTCGCGGCCGAACGACATCGGCCAGACCCTGGCCAACCTCACCGCGATCGCCCTGTCCGCCGGTCCGGCCGAGGACCGCCGCGCAGGCACGGCCGACGCCATGAACACCGCGCTGCAGGGGACCCTGTTGATCACCACTGCCATCGGTGTCATCGCCGAGCACCTCCGCCTCGACGCCGGCGCAGCGCGTCTGACGCTACGGCGGCTGGCGCGTGCCCACCGCGTCACTGTCACGGCACACGCCCGCGCTGTCATCGACGCCCATAACGCGGACCCCCAAGCGTCGGGCGCGACCGGAGTGTTCGGCCCGCCACCGGACGCCTAGGTCTCCACTGAGTCGTCGGGGGCGGCGATTGTCAAGACGGCATCGACGATGTGTGGATTGCGTTCCAGTTCTCGTTCCAACCGCCGAAGCGTATGCGCGACACGGGATTCCACCTGATCACCGACCAGGTCGACGCCTGCGACCAGGAACAGCTGTTTCGGTCCGACGTACTCCAGACGCAGGAAACGCACGGCTGCCACTTCGGGCAACTGCTCGATGCGGGAGACCGCGGCCTGATGTAGCTCCTCAGAGCCCGGCTCGCCGGTCAGGAAGCGCCGGTTGCGGTCGATGAGTACCACGGCGACGACACCGAGCAGTATCCCGATGAGGATCGACCCGATGGCGTCCCAAGCGGCATGACCGGTGAACTGGTGGAGCGCGATGCCCACGAAGGCGATCACCACGCCGACGATCGCCGCGCTGTCCTCGGCCAAGACGGCGCGCAGCGTCGGGTCCGACGTTTCCAGGGCATAGTCGAGAAGGTCACGGTCGTAACTGTGTGCCTCACTTCGAAGCTGCCGAACCGCCTGAAATAACGACGTGCCCTCTAGGACGAGCGCAATGGCCAGGACGATGTACGCGGCCGAAAAGTTCTCCGAACTCGATTCCCCATGCAGCAGCTCGGTCACCCCATGCCACACCGACACCGTGGCGCCGACCACGAAGAGGCCGACGGCGGCTAACAGCGACCAGACGTAAGCTTCCCGCCCGTAACCGAGAGGACGCTCGTCGTCGGCCATTCGGGCGCTGCGACGGTTGGCGACGAGCAGAAACCCCTGGTTTCCGGTGTCCGCCCACGAGTGCGCCGCCTCGGCAACCATGGAGGCGGACCCGGTGAGCACACCTGCCACCGTCTTGGCCATTGCGACGGCGAAGTTGGCGCCCAGTGCGACGAGTACCGTCCGGGTACTTTCCGCTCCGGCACCGACGTCGGCAGTCGTTCGACGGAGATCGAGTGTCTTCACGCCCCGGACTCCTATCCCGTCAGATGCCGAGGAGGTCTTTCAGGTCGTCGGCGTGTTCCTCTTCCTGCGCCAGGATCTTCTCCATCAGTCGCCGCGACGTCGGATCGCCGTCACCGATCCATCGAATGATCTCCTGGTAACTGCTGATGGCAATACGTTCTGCCACAAGATTTTCGGTCAGCATGCGGGTCAGGTCGGCGTCGTCCACCGTGACGTACTCGGTGTGGCTGCGCTCCTTCAGTGTCGTGGGGTTGAAGTCGGGGTCTCCGCCGAGTTGGCTGATGCGTTCGGCCGCCCACATGCCGTGCTGGAGTTCTTCACCGGCGTGCTCTTCGAACTCGGTGGCGACCTGAGCGCGGTCAAGGCCGGTGGCGGCGATGGCGTGCTGGCTGTACCGCAGGTAACAGACGATCTCGGTCGCGACTACCTCGTTGAGGACCTCGATGAGACGTTTGACGTCGATGGTGTTGCCCGCAGTGACAGCCCCTGCGTCCATGTGACTGCGGGCATCCTCCCGGATTTTGGTGATGTCGATGGCGAACTGATTGGTTGAGGTGGTCACCGGAGACCTTCTTCCTGACGGCTTGGGAGATGGCCACGCGTACCCCCGAATAGATGCCGATAAACGGTCGCGCGTCGAAATAGCGGCCGCCGGACAGGTGACCCGACCTAGCCGGCGCCGGCGCTGCCCTTCGCGACGAGTTCGGCCGCGATCTGAGTCAGCGGCACATTCGACTCCTGCGACAGCTTGCGCAGCAGCTCGAACGCCCGGATCGCGTCGACGCTGTAGCGCTCCATGATCATGCCCTTGGCCTGGCCGATGGTGTCCCGGCTGCTCAGCGCCTGCTTGAACTGCGCGTCCCGCCGCGCCGAATTCCACGCGACCGACGAGTGGACGGCGAAGATCTGCCCGATCTCTCTGGTCTCGGGCCCGAAGACGCCGGGCGTCTCCGCGTAGACGTTGAGGGCGCCCATCGTCTCGCCGGCGATGAACAGCTGGAAGGCCATGATCGTGCGAATGGGAGTTTCCTCGAGCACGTCCCGCCGGTAGCGCGGAAACCTCTCGTCGTTCTCCAGGTCCGCGACCAGGACGGTCTTTTCATTCCAGGCCGCGATCAGGCAGGTACCCTCCCGGTGGCGCTGCTGATTCTTGTCCAGCAGCAGCGGGTAATGGTGCGAAGCCGCCGGTGTGTCGATGGTCTTGCGGTTGCGGGTGACTGTGATGCCCGAGTACTGGGCCCCGGGTATCTCGACAGCTGCATGCTCGGCGAGTTCGGCGATCACGGTGTCCGCGTCGGCGTCTTGGCGACTGTG
>JAOPWF010000577.1 GCA_025965815.1 Mycobacterium sp. | reverse complement strand
CGGCAGCGGCGCCAGTGCGATTCAGATCGTGCCGTCCATCGCCGACACGACTGCTGACCTGACCGTGGTCCAACGGTCACCCAACTGGGTCATGTGGAAGAGTCGCCGCCGACCCGGCGCCCTGCAGACCGCGTTGATGCGCCGGTTCAGCCTGCTCCGCACCATCCACCACATCGTGCTCTTCCTCGCCTACGAGAGTCGATACCCCCTTGTCACCCGCGCGGCCAATCCGGTTCGGAAGCTGTCGCAATGGCTGCTGATCCACATCATCAAACGCCACATGAGCGACCCCGACGAGATTGCGGCGGCCATTCCCGACTATCGGCTGCTGTGTAACCGGCTGCTGCTGTCGAACGACTGGTACCCGACGCTGGGCCGCGACGACGTGCACTTGGTCGGATCGGCCGTGCAAAAGGTCACGCCGACCGGTGTGGTGACCGCCGACGGCCGCAGCATCGACTGCGACGTGCTGGTCTGGTGCACCGGGTTCAAGGCCAGCGAATTCCTGAGTCCCATCAGCATCATCGGCCGCGACGGGGTCGACCTCCACGCGCAATGGCAGCACGGCGCCGAGGCTTATCTCGGCATCAGCGCCATCAATTTCCCCAACATGTTCATGCTGTTCGGCCCCAACACGAACAGCATCACCAACACCATCGTGTTCCTCCTCGAACGCCAGGCCAGCTACATCCGGCAGGCCCTCGAGTTCAAGGAGGCACACCATGCGGCGTGGATCGACGTCAGCCGGGAGACCCACGACCAATTCCAGGATTGGCTTCAGAAGAAGCTCGACGCAACGGTTTTCACCGACAACTGCCCCGGCTGGTACACCAACGCGGAAGGAAAGGTCACGGCGATGTGGCCGGCCTCGCACCTGGCGTATGCCCGTGCCACTGCTCGCTTTCGGCCCGAGCGGTACACGGTCGCCGCGATCGCTCCGCGGGGACTTGCCGCCGCGGGTTCCGCGGACTCCGCGACAGGCATTGCGGCGCAAGCGCCTTCGGGACCGGTGGCACGGCCGTTCCGCGCGGCCCGCAGCATTTGTGAACTGTTCGACGAGACGACGACGATGTACGCCGATGCGCCGGCTCTGCACTCCACCGACGGCGAACTCACCCTGACCTACCGACAATACCGAAGCGCCGTCGCCGACATCGCCGGAGCACTGCACTTGCGCGGCGTCCGGCACGGCGACGTCGTGGCATTGATGTTCGACAATCGCCCGGAGTTTCACCTCGTCGACGCGGCGGTCATGCACCTCGGGGCCACCAGCTGTTCGGTCTACAACACCTCGCCGGTCGCCGACATCGAGTACGTCCTCACCAACTCCGGTGCGACGCTCGCGATATGCGAAGAGGCCTATGCGGCGAAGCTCGGCGCCGCGGCACCCGGGATGTGTGAAATCATCTGCACTGCAACAGGTGTCGATGGAACCGTCGCACTGGATGATCTCCCGCGTCCCACGCCCGCGGAGTTCGACTTCGAGGCGACCTGGCGTGCGGTCGGCCCCGACGACGTCCTGACGCTGATTTATACGTCGGGTACAACTGGCACTCCGAAGGGTGTCGAAACGACTCATGCGGCGATGCTCGCAGAGCTGGAATTGACCAGCGAAGTGCTCGACTTCCGCGCCGGTGACCGCGTGCCGTCGGCCATGCCGATGACGCACGCGGCCCAACGCTGGGGCACCCACTACGCCGGCATCGCATTCGGCCTCGACGTGACATGTGTCGACGACGTCGCCGCGCTGCTGCCCACGCTCGTCCGGACCCGGCCGCAGATCTGGGGAACGGTGCCCAGGATTCTGGAGAAGCTCGCCGCCGGACTGCAGACGAAGTTCGCCGCTGAAACCGATCCCAAGAAGCGAGCCGCGGTGAGCTGGGCTCTGGAGATCGGCCAGGCGGTAGTGACAGCCGGCAGGGCCGACGGCGGCGCAGAACTCTCGCCCGAACTGACCACCGCCTACGCCGACGCGGACAGACGGATACTGGCCCCGATCCGGCAGTCACTCGGGCTGGATCAGCTGCGATGGCTGATGGTCGGGGCGGCGCCGACACCGCCGCACGTCATGGACTTCATGGCGGCGCTGGGCTTGAACATGGTGGAAGTCTGGGGGATGTCGGAGTTGGGTGCGGTCGCCACCATCAACACGGCCGGAGTATCGAAGGCCGAGACGGTAGGAAAACCCTTGCGCGACATCGAAATTCGAACCGCCGCCGACGGCGAGCTGTTCGTGCGTGGACCGATCATGATGCGCGGCTACCGCGGTGATCCGGTGAAGACCGCCGAGGCCGTTGACCCCGACGGTTGGCTGGCCACGGGTGATGTCGGGACCGTCGACGCCGACGGTTACCTGTCGATCACCGACCGTAAGAAGGAACTGATCGTCAACGCGGCGGGCAAGAACATCTCGCCCCTGCGGATCGAGGCGGCGCTAAAGGCGGCATCTCCGCTGATCGGTGCGGCGGTGGCCATTGGTGACGGGCGGCCGTTCATCACGGCGATCATCGTCTTGGATCCCGAAGCGGCCCCGGCGTATGCGGCCAGGGTTGGCATCGCCGCCACCGCGCTCGACGCGCTGGCCGGCGACGACCGGATCCGACAGGTCATCGACGCCGCGGTGGCCGCTGCAAATGCGCAGGTGTCCCGGGTCGAGCAGATCAAGCGGCACGTCCTCGTCGGTGATGTTTGGATACCCGGTGGTCCCGAACTCACCCCGACGCTGAAACTGCGGCGCAAGAAGATCGCCGAACGCTACAAAGCGGATATCGACGCCCTGTACTCCGAAGCGCGGGTGAATTCGTGACCGTCGACGACCGCATCGGCGCCGCCGCAGACACCATGGTTTCTCGAGACGTGGAGTCCGGGGCCGAACTGAGTGCGTTCCCGATCATGGGGCAGGCCGACGTCGACGCGGTGGTTGCGCGAGCAGCCAACGCCGCACAGGTCTGGTCGAGTGCGGGGTTTGCCGTACGTCGTCGGGCGCTGACCGGGTGGGCACGCGAAATCGTCTCGCGCAGTGATGAATTCGTCGCTGAGATCGGACGCGAGAACGGAAAGCCTGCCGACGACGCCTATATGGAGTTGGTCATCGCCGTCGAACACATCGTGTGGGCGGCTCGCAATGCCGAGCGCGTGCTGCGCTCACGCAAGGTGAGTTCAGGTCTTCTGATGGCCAATTACTCGGCGACGGTGCACCACGAACCGTACGGAGTCGTCGGCGTCATCAGCCCCTGGAACTATCCGTTGTTCGCGCCGGTGGCCGCGCTGGCCTCGGCGCTGGGCGCAGGTAAAACCGTCGTCCTCAAGCCCAGCGAGTACGCCACCTCGGTTGCCAAGCTGCTCGTCGACTGCTTCACCGCGGCCAACTCGTCGCTGCCCGACTCGGTTCTGGCGTTGGTCACGGGTGGCGGACGCACCGGGGCGGCGCTGGTGGACAGTGCCGTTGGCAAGATCGAGTTCACCGGCTCACCGGTTACCGGCAGGCGCATCCTCGCGGCGTGCGCGGCGTCGATGAAGCCGGTGGTGATGGAATGCGGCGGCAAGGACGCCCTGATCGTCGACGACGACGCCGACGTGTCGGCCGCGGCTCGAGCCGCGGCGTGGGGCGGCTTCAGCAACGGTGGTCAGACCTGCGTCGGGGTAGTACGCATATACGTCGTCGAATCAGTCGCTGCGCAGTTCATCGAGGCGCTGACCGCCGCGTTGCGCGACGTCAAGGCCGGTCCGCCGCCCTATGCCGACTACGGCCCGATGACCGTTGCCGCTCAAGTTGATACCGTGCGCCGCCATCTACTGGACGGCATCGAATCGGCGACCGCGCTGCCCCTCGGTGGGGCAGAACGGATCCGCGGCCGCTACATCGACCCGATCATCCTGGTCGACTGCGACGAGAGCAGTGCCGCGGTTCGGGAGGAGACGTTCGGTCCCATCGTCACCGTCCGCACGGTGCCTGACGTGGGCGAGGCGATCCGACTGGCCAACGCAGGTCCGTTCGGGCTGGGGGCGGCCGTCTTCTCTAAACGACGCGGGGAGCAGATCGCCGCTCAATTGCGTTGCGGCATGGTGTCGATCAACTCGGTCATCGCGTTCGTCAGCATCCCGGCGTTGCCGTTCGGTGGCGTGGGCAGCAGCGGTTATGGCCGCATCCACGGTGACGAGGGGCTCCGCGAATTCTCGGTGACGAAGGCGGTCGCCGCCAAGCGCTACGACGTGCCGGGGATGAACGCCATGAGGCTGGACCGTCCCGCAGTGACGGTGCGGGTACTGCGTCTCATGACTGCGTTACGGTTCTCCAAGAGAGGCAGTGGCACTCAATGACGTCGCGGG
>JAOPWF010000544.1 GCA_025965815.1 Mycobacterium sp. | reverse complement strand
AGGGGATTTGAACCCCTGAGGGCGTTAACCCAACCCGCGTTCCAGGCGAGCGCCATAGGCCACTAGGCGAATCCTCCGCGGGCAATGGTAGCCGACCGGCCTATGACGCCCGACCAGTCGCACGGTCACCGGGTACTACACTTTGGTTCGGACCCCGCGCGGCGTCCATCCTGTGAACTCCCCCAGGGCCGGAAGGCAGCAAGGGTCAATGGGCTCTGGCGGGTGCGCGGGGTCCCCTCTATTTTTACGGTTCGACGGGGAAAGGCCCATGGTGTCGTTTCAGTCCCTCGGCCGTGAAGAGTTAACGGCCGAGCACGCCCGCCAGCGGCAGATCTATGCCGACCTGCAGGCGAAGAAGCTCGCCCTTGACCTCACCCGCGGCAAGCCATCACCGGCGCAACTCGACCTGTCGAACGCGCTGCTCAGCCTGCCAGGCGACAACTACCGCGACGGCAACGGCACCGACACCCGTAACTACGGTGGCCTGCACGGACTGCCCGAGTTGCGGACCATCTTCGGTGAGCTGCTGTCGATCCCCGTCCCCAACCTGATCGCCGGGAACAACGCCAGCCTGGAGCTGATGCACGACGTGGTGGTGTTCTCCCTGCTCCATGGTGGGGTCGACTCGCCGCGGCCCTGGAAGGATGAGCCGGCGGTCAAGTTCCTCTGCCCGGCGCCGGGCTACGACCGGCACTTCGCGATCACCGAGAGCCTGGGCATCGAGATGATCCCGGTACCCATGCGGGAGGACGGCCCGGACGTCGACCTGATCGAGGAACTTGTCGCCGCCGACCCGGCGATCAAGGGTATGTGGGCGGTCCCGGTGTTCGCCAACCCGACCGGTGTCACCTATTCCTGGGAGAACGTCCGGCGCCTTGTCCAGATGCGCACGGCGGCAAACGATTTCCGACTTTTCTGGGACAACGCGTACGCGGTGCACACCCTGACCCGCGACTTCGTCCGCCAGGTCGACGTGCTGGGACTGGCCACCGCCGCGGGCAACCCGAACCGGCCGCTGGTCTTCGCGTCCACCTCCAAGATCACCTTCGCCGGGGCGGGCGTCAGCTTCTTCGGCGGCTCGCTGGGCAACATCGCCTGGTACCTGCAGTACGCGGGCAAGAAGTCGATCGGCCCGGACAAGGTCAACCAACTTCGCCACCTGCGGTTTTTCCGGGACGCCGACGGGGTTCGACTGCAGATGCAGCGCCACCAGGAGCTGCTGGCCCCCAAGTTCGCGCTGGCCCTGCAGATCCTGGAGGACCGGCTTGGCGAGTCCAAGATCGCCTCGTGGACCGAACCGAAGGGCGGCTACTTCATCAGCCTGGACGTCCTGGGCGGCACCGCCCGGCGCACGGTCGCGCTGGCCAAGGACGCCGGCATCGCCGTGACTGAGGCGGGGGCGTCGTTCCCGTACCGAAAGGATCCGGAGGACAAGAACATTCGCCTGGCGCCGACCTTCCCGTCGATCGGCGACCTGGGCTCGGCGGTGGACGGCCTGGCGACCTGCGCGCTGCTGGCGGCGACCGAGTCGCTGCTGAAGCACTAGATGCTCATCCGACCCCGTTCTCGTCACCGCCCGTCGGTAGCCTGCTGACCGTGGCTCTCTACCGCAAGTACCGACCGGCAACCTTCGCCGAGGTGGTGGGGCAGGAGCACGTCACCGAGCCGCTGTCCACGGCGCTGGAGGCCGGCCGGATCAACCACGCTTACCTGTTCTCCGGCCCGCGCGGGTGCGGCAAGACGTCGTCGGCGCGCATCCTGGCCCGCTCCCTGAACTGCGAGCAGGGGCCGACCGCCACACCGTGCGGGGTATGCGACTCCTGCGTCGCCCTGGCGCCCAACGGCCCCGGCAGCGTCGACGTCGTCGAACTAGACGCCGCCAGCCACGGCGGCGTGGACGACACCCGGGAGCTGCGCGACCGCGCGTTCTACGCCCCGGCGCAGTCGCGGTACCGCATCTTCATCATCGACGAAGCCCACATGGTGACCACCGCCGGCTTCAACGCCCTGCTCAAGATCGTCGAGGAACCACCCGAGCACCTGATCTTCGTGTTCGCGACGACGGAGCCGGAGAAGGTGCTGCCCACCATCCGGTCCCGCACCCACCACTACCCGTTTCGGCTGCTGGCGCCCCGCACGATGCGGTCGCTGCTGGAACGGATCGGCGGCCAGGAAGGCGTCGAGGTCGACGACGCGGTCTACCCGCTGCTGATCCGCGCCGGCGGCGGCTCACCGCGCGACACCCTCTCGGTGCTCGATCAGCTGCTCGCCGGTGCCGAAGACAATCACGTCGCCTACCCACGCGCGTTGGCGCTGCTTGGTGCCACCGACGTCGCGCTGATCGACGAGGCCGTCGACGCGCTGTCCGCCGGAGACGCCGCCGCGCTGTTCGGTGCGGTCGAGTCGGTCATCGACGCCGGCCACGACCCGCGCCGCTTCGCCACCGATCTGCTCGAGCGGTTCCGGGACCTTATTGTGCTCCAAGCTGTTCCGGACGCTGCCGCGCGTGGTGTGGTCGACGCTCCCGGTGACGTGTTGGAGCGGATGCGCGATCAGGCCGCACGCATCGGGACGGCGACACTGACCCGCTACGCAGAGGTGGTGCACGCCGGGCTTGGCGAGATGCGCGGAGCCACCGCGCCGCGTCTGCTGCTGGAAGTTGTCTGCGCCCGGCTGCTGCTGCCGTCGGCCAGCGACACGGAATCGGCGCTGCTGCAACGGGTCGAGCGCATCGAGACGCGGTTGGAGATGTCGATCCCGGCGACGGACCAGATTCGATCGGCTCCGGCGGCGTCGACGGAAGCGCCCGCACCCGCGAAGGCCAGGCAGTACGCCCGCAAGGCCAAGCCGGCCCCTGCCGACGCCACACCACCACCGCCACAACCGTCGCTGCCACAACCGTTGCCGCCGCAACCGTCGTCGCCCGCGCCCGAACCGCCACCACTTCAGCCGCCCTCGGATCCCATCGTCGAGGCGCCGCCCGCGGTGTCCCCCGGCGAGCCGGACGCGGCCGCGGTACGCAGACAGTGGTCAACGGTGCGCGACCGGGTGCGCGAGCGCAGCCGCACCACCGAGGTCATGCTGGCCGGTGCGATCGTCCGGGCCATCGAGGGCAACACCCTTGTGCTGAGCCATGAATCGGCGCCGCTGGCCAAGCGGCTCAGCGAGCAGCGTAACGCCGACGTCATCCGCGAGGCCCTCAAGGATGCGCTGGGAGTGGACTGGCAGATCCGGTGCGAAGTGGGTACGGCCCAGCCGGCACCCGAACCGCCCAAGGCCGACCCGGCCGCCGAGGCGCAACGCGCCGAAGAGGAGAGCATGCTCGCCGAGGCCGGCGAAGGGAATTCCGCTGTGCCGCGGCGGGATCCCGAGGAGGCAGCGCTCGAGCTGCTTCAGAACGAGCTCGGCGCACGTCGCATAGACGGCTCCTAGGGAGTCCACCAGGGCCGCAGCGGCAGACCGCTGTCGCCGCCGCGCTCGTCGAGCTTGACGGCGAGCACCTGGTGCAGCTGGACCACGTTGTGCTCGAAGCCTAGTCGTGACCCGGCCATGTAGAGGCCCCATACCTTCGCGGTGCCCAGGCCGACCTCTTCGACCGCTTCGTCCCAGTGCTCGACGAGGTTTGCGCACCAGTCGCGCAGCGTCATCGCGTAGTGGTGGCGCAGGTTCTCTTCGTGCAGCACCTCGAGGCCGACGTCCTGCGCCTCGGTGATGATGCGGCCCGACCCAGTCAGCTCGCCGTCGGGGAAGACGTACCGATCGATGAAACCGCCTGCGGTGGCACCGGTCCTGTTGTCGGGGCGGGTAATGCAGTGGTTGAGCAGCAGTGCGCCGGTACGCATCTTCGAGTTGAGGAAGCCGAAGTAGGCCGGGTAGTTGTGCACGCCGATGTGCTCGGTGAGCCCGATCGACGACACCGCGTCGAACTGCGTCTCGCGGATGTCGCGGTAGTCGCCGTGGCGGACCTCTGCCAGGTCGGTCAGGCCCTCGTCGGCGATCGCCTTCTGCGCCCACGCGGCCTGCTCGGCGGACAGCGTGACACCGATGGCGTTGACGCCGTGGCGGGCGGCGTAGCGCACCATGCCGCCCCAGCCGCAGCCCACGTCGAGCAGGCGATCACCCGGCTTCAGCCGCAGCTTCTCGAACACCAGGCGGTACTTGTTGTCCTGCGCCTCTTCCAGGGTGGCGTCGGGATACGGGTAGCACGCGCAGGTGTAGGTCATCGACGGGCCGAGGACCCACTCGTAGAACGTGTTGGAGACGTCGTAGTGGTGGTGGATGGCCTCGGCGTCGCGGGTCTTGCTGTGCCGGAAGCCTTCCGCGATGCGACGCCAGCGGGGCAGCACCTCCTGCGGTGGCGGCGGGATCGGCACCAGGTGCTCGATGCCGATCGAGCGGACGATGTTGGCCAGCACCCGCGCCGGCGGGCGCTTGAAGTCCAGCTTGTCCGACAGCGCCTTGAGCAACTCGTAGGGATCACCCGGGTG
>JAOPWF010000509.1 GCA_025965815.1 Mycobacterium sp. | reverse complement strand
ATCGAGAGATCCTTGGGCCGAGCGATGGTGGCGAACGCGATCTCGGTCGAGCCGTAGAGGTTGTAGACCACCGGCCCGAGATCCTTGAGCCCCCGGTTGGCCAGCTCCGCCCCCAGCTGCGAGCCGGACACGAACACGATGCGCAGGCTGGACAAGTCGGGCTTGCGCTCCATCTTCTCCAGCGTGTCCAGGATCCGCGACAACATCACCGGGACCACCACCATCGCGGTCACCTTGTGCTTCTCGATGTCCTCCAGCACCGTCGCAGGCTTGAACCTGCGCCGCAGCACCAGCGTGCTGCCCAGCATCATCGCGATCGTCGCGTGCAGATACCCCAGCGCGTGGAACATCGGCGCCGGCAGCGACGTCACCTCGCCGGACTTGAACGGCACATGCGAGAGCACGCCGCCAATAGGCGCCAACGACGGTGGCGTACTCCGGTTGGCACCCTTGGGAGTACCCGTGGTGCCGCTGGTCAGAATGATGACCGACGAATGCTTGCTCACCTTCGGCGCGGGTTTCTTGCTGCTGCGCTCGATCAGGTCGGCCAGCGTTTCGTCGGTGCTGCCCGATGGCTCGTCCTTGTCGGGGTTGACCTCAAGGGCCCGCAGCTTGCCCAGCGGCGGATCGGCCGTGGAGACCGCCTGGCAGTACTCGTCGTCGTAGATGATCAGCTTGGCGCCCTCGCGTTCGGACACCTCCTTGATCTGTGGCCCGGAGAACTCGCTGTTGAGCAGGATGATGCGGGCCCCGGTACGGGCGGCGCCGTAGACGGCGGTGAGGAACCACCGGTGGTTGCGCGCCAGGATCGCGACCCCGTCACCACCCTTGATTCCCATGGCCAGTAGCCCGTTCGCCGCCGCGTGGGCGGCGTCGTCAAGCTCCTTGAAGGTCATCTCACCGTCGTCGTCGATGACCGCGGCACCATCGGGTGTGCGGCGCGCGTTCAGCGCCGGGATCATGCCGAACTCGCCCCAGCGCCGGATGTCGGCGACCATGGCGGCGATGTTCTGCGGCGGCTCCAGCTTGAATGCGCCTGCCTCGAACATCTTGCGGGCATAGTGCAGTTCGGCCGAGCCGCGCTCGGCGTACTGCTGGACTTTGGCCGCTACCTGCAACGGCAGGTCAGTGAGCTTAGGCATGGCCACACAATATGTGACATCCGTCGCACTGCGGCGGGGAAATTACCATGAGGGTATGGCCGCACCACTCATGTTGGACGTGGACGGTCGCCAGCTGGCCGTCACGCATCCCGACAAAGTCATTTTCCCCGACATCGGGCTCACCAAGATCGACTTGATCCTCTACTACCTGGACGTGGCGGACGGAGCGCTGCGCGGGGTCGCGGACCGGCCGATGATTCTCAAGCGCTTCGTCAAGGGCATCTCGGAGGAAGCCATCTTCCAGAAACGCGCCCCGGAGAAGCGCCCGGACTTCGTCGACGTCGCCGAACTGAAGTACGCCTCGGGGACCTCGGCCAAGGAGGCAGTCATCCACGACGCCGCCGGTCTGGTGTGGGCGATCAACATCGGGTGCATCGACCTCAACCCGCATCCGGTCCGGGCCGACGGCCTCGAGCATCCCGACGAACTGCGCGTCGATCTCGACCCGATGCCGGGCGTGCAGTGGCGGCAGATCGTCGACGTGGCGCTGGTCGTCCGCGACGTACTGGCGGATCACGGCCTGACCGGCTGGCCGAAGACATCAGGGTCGCGCGGCTTCCACGTCTACGCGCGCATCGAGCGACGCTGGCCCTTCCAACAGGTCCGGTTGGCGGCCGAGACGATCGCCCGGGAAGTCGAGCGGCGCGCGCCGGACTTGGCGACAAGCCGGTGGTGGAAGGAGGAGCGCCAGGGCGTCTTCGTCGACTTCAACCAGAACGCGAAGGACCGCACCGTCGCGTCTGCCTTTTCGGTGCGGGCAACCCCCGACGCGCGGGTGTCGACGCCGCTGTTCTGGGACGAGGTGGCTGACTGCAAACCCGAATGGTTCACCGTGTCCACCGTGCCGGCGCGATACGACGACGTCGGCGATCCGTGGGAGGGCATGGACGACGCCGCGGGGTCACTGGAGGGGCTGCTGGCGCTCGCCGAGCGGCTTGGTCCGGCGGAGAAGGCGCCGAAGGGCTCTCGGCGCACCAAGGACGGTCGCCGCGGGTCGACCAAGCCGCTGATCGAAGTAGCGCGGACCAAGACGAAGGACGAGGCGATGGCGGCGCTGGACGTCTGGCGTGAGCGCCATCCGGAGGCCGCAGAACAGCTGCAGCCCTCCGACATCCTGGTCGACGGCATGCGCGGGCCCAGTTCCATCTGGTATCGGATCAGGCTGAACCTGGAGCACATCCTGCCGCACAAGCGACCAAAGCAGGAGCCGCTCATCGCTGACTACAGCCCCTGGGAGAACTATTCAGGTTCGCAACGACCGAGCAGCTGACCGGACCCCATCGGATATCCGTTCGACCACAACACTTTCCAACTTCCAGCACTGCCAGTCTATTTTCTGTTGGCCGGCCACAACGTGCGAATCCAACTGGCGTCAGTGAGGCATCCCAGACTCAATCTTGTTCACGATTGTGGCTCCCTGGTCGCCTGCGGCAGCGGTGCAAGCGGTGACGTCCACGACGACGTTGTTGCTGATCGAAAGTGCATGTTGGCAAGACCTTTCGCCGCCACCGCGGGTAACGTGCATCGTCAGCTCCGTATCACTTCGGGTGAGGTCGCCGAACTGCCATGTCGTCAGCTGGCCGTTGACTGTCATATTGACTCGGTGGTGAGTGCACTTTGACCACCGGTCCGTTGACGCGGCGAAGAACTTCTGGGCCGCATCGGGCGACGGGAGAGACACCACGGCCTGCACGACCACGTCATCCCAGTCGCCAGCGATGGGCTGGCGTAGCACCTGGCCGCGGATCGCGGTCCAGCCGCTGCCGTCGTACACCGCTTTTTCGCCGACTTGCCAGATGCCCAGGCAATTGACGTTTGGCATGAGATTGGCGTGATCGACCATCTCGGTGAGGGGACTGCTAACTTTCATCGCTGTGCCGCCCATAACCGAATTGATATTTTCGGCGGCCAGGAGCAGGCCGTCGAGGGCGGAAGCGGCGATAGGCGGGGCGGTTGTCGGTTGGCTGGTGCTGGCCGCTCCGCCCCCGCACGCCGTCACAACAAAGCTGATCGCCAATGTTGCGATCACACTTGTCCGCATCAAAGGTCCCTCCTGTCGGCCGATTTCTCTAGGTCTGGTGCGTCGGTCCAGCGCTCGCGCCGCGGTTGCTCGAGCGGGGGCAGGCCTCGCGCACCGCATGGTGCCATGCGGATCTGAACAATCGGCGTCGGGTGCTGTTTGGACGAGATCAAGGCTGATGCAGACGCCAGAGCGGGCTGGCCTCCGCGTGCGTAAACAACGCATGAATTGGCGAGATGGCCGGCCCGAACTGTGGATTTCGTGACCAGAACCTGAGAACGTCACAGACTCGCTGACTCCCCCGTCGCCTCTCGGCAAAGCCGCCCCGAAGCTTCTGGCCACCTCTCTGACCATTAAGAGTCGGAAGTCAGCAGAGCACGACTAGGGCGCGCTGCGCGTTAGGCTTTGTCCGCGGCCACAACCGACCGGCCGGTCATCGCTCACTTCGATGTCAAACGGGAGTGTTCCATGGCGCACATCACCAAATACGTCGCCCTCGGCGACTCCTTCACCGAAGGAATCGGCGATCCAAACCCCGCCAGCCGTAACGGCATTCGGGGCTGGGCAGACCGGGTCGCGGCGCACCTGGCGGGGCAATCCCCTGGCTTCCAGTACGCAAACCTCGCCGTTCGTGGCCACACGATGGATCGGGTCCTCACCAGACAGATAGAGCGGGCAGTGTCGCTGAATCCCGATCTCATCACAATCTGCGCCGGGTTCAACGATCTGATGAAAATGCGTACGGACCTCGACGTCATGATGGCCGCCTACGCCGTCGCGCTGCGACAGTTACGCGGCAGCCGCGCACTGGTACTGACATTCACCGCCGCCGACATCGGCACTGTGCCGGTATTCCGGCGACTGCGTGGCCGCGTCGCAATCTACAACGAACTTCTGCGCGCCGCCGCCGATGAACTTGGTGTTCGCATTGTCGATTTCTGGCGATTCCCTGAGTACCGCGAACAGCGGCTGTGGGCCAGCGATCGGGTTCACCTGTCGCCGCTCGGGCATCAGCAGATGGCCGGCCGGGTGCTCGACGCACTCGATGTACCACACAGTCTGTACGCCGGATCCCCCAACGATCCCCCGCCGCTGGAGGGTACGCCCGTAGGTGGTTTGCGCGCCGACGTGAGTTGGGCGACAAGGCATGCTGCGCCCTGGTTTGTCCGTCGCGCCCGTCGGATGACGCCGGGGGCGGGAATCGAGCCCAAATTCGACACGCTGACGTCGATGACCTGACCTGGGTACCCATGAGGGTGGCAGCAGCCGTGCGCCTCCATCGCGGTTCCCCCGCCGTTTCCCAACTCGAAATACACTGCACCTAGGTTCATCCAGGTGACCACCGCACTCGCGCTCCCGGACGTGATGGATCCGATGTACTGGCTCGGCGACGGCGGCTTATTTGGGTCGGCCGTACTGGCGGGGGTGATGATCATCATCTTCACTGAGACAGGGCTGCTTTTGCCCTTTCTGCCCGGCGACACCTTGCTTTTCACGGCAGGCATGATCGCGGCGCAACCCACTTCTCCAGTTGATTTGTGGGTTTTGGCGCCATGTGCCGCACTGGCGGCGATGCTCGGTAGCCAATGCGGGTGTTGCATCGGCCGAGGCATGGGTCCTGCGCTGTTCAGGAAGTCTGACTCACGACTGTTCAAGCAGCGCTACCTGACTTCGTCGCAAGAGTTCTTTGCCAAGCATGGACCCAAGATGCTCCTCATTGCGCAGTTCGTCGGCGTGGTACGCACATTCGCGCCGGTCGTTGCCGGAATCTCGATGATGCGTTACTCCGTATTCCTGACGTTTAGTGCAGTCGGCAGCACCGCCTGGGGTGCGGGCCTGACCGTGTTGGGGTATGTCCTCGGCCACATCGCCTTCGTCGCAGAACATCTCGAGCTGATGATCTTCGGAGTCGCGGTGCTTTCGGTGTTACCCGCGGTGGCTGCTGCAGTGCGCGTGTTCCTCAGCCGGCGCCGACGACGAATGGCAGACCATGCCGACGTCCGGACATAGAGTCGGCCGCCGAATGTGTTGTTCCGCAGTCT
>JAOPWF010000392.1 GCA_025965815.1 Mycobacterium sp. | reverse complement strand
TGGGGACACGCGGACCGGCCCGACATCCTCACCGAACTCGTGTTGCGGCACGGCTTTACACTTGGCTGGAAGGTCGGAGGCGCATAGCAGCCGCCCAGTCGACGGGCCCGCCTCATATAAATCATCGGCCGTCGTCGGCTAAGCCGAAGAGCGCACCCTGCGGCTCCACGGCAACCTGACCGCCCTGCTGTGCCGCGTTGGCCGCCGTGGCGTCGGTCGATCACCTGATCGCCCCGCTCCGCACCGGCCGCTATAGGTTCAGCGCGGCGTTGATATGTGCGATGAGTTCGCGTCGGGCGGCGCGGCCCTCTGGGGCGGGAAGCAGCGGGTAGACATGCACGGCGCCGCGTTGTTCGTGGTAGCGGATGCGGTCGGCCGGCAGTCGGTCGCGCAGTAGCCGGCAATCGGCGACGGTGATGTCGCGGTCTCCGACGTAGAGGTCGATCAGTGGGGTATCGGTGAAATCGCCGTAGAGGGGGCTAACCCGCGGATCGCCGGGCTCGACTGGGCCGGACCATGATTGGCCGCACACCCGAATGCCCGCGCGGGACAGCCACGGATCGGAGGCTTCGATGTCAGCTATTGCGGGGTTAGTCAGGCTGATGTCCAACCACGGAGCGATCAGGGTCAGCCCTTGTGGCGGCGTTCCGCCGGATCCCAGCCACTGCAGAGTGGCCGCCAGTGCGAGTCCGCCGCCGGCGGAGTCACCGACGAGGTAGGTCGCTCCGGCGGCTGTCGCGGTTGTGAGCACAGCGTGCATCAGGGTGAGCGCTTCTTCGACGTGGTGCTTGGGCGCGAGTCCGTAGATCGGCACCATCACCTGACAACCAACTGTGTCGGCCAGGTCGGCGATGAGTTCCCAATGCTTCGAGTCGATTTCGTTGACGTACGAGCCGCCGTGTAGATAGATCACGGTTCCTCGAGGCTGGGTTGACGTTGGGGCCCCGTGCGGACGCACGGTGTAAACGTCGAATGTCTCCACAGCTTCACGCGTGACGTCGTAGTGGCGCGCCAGTTCAGCTGGCGGCGCCGACGGGCCCTTCGGCTGAGCGAGCCGGGACGCGCCAGCGGCGGCCGTGGCGTAGCGACGCTTGCGGCTCAGCCGAAGGTAGATCGCGATCGCTTTCATCTGCCAAGACATCACGCCTCCTGTCGTAGGTGACGGCGTCAGTGTCAGGCTCCACTGTCGCGCACCGCGTAGACCGGCCACCGCTCGGGCACACCCTTCAACTCGTGGGTGCCGCGGTCGGCGAACGCGATCCTGGATCCGAGCACCAGCGGTGGGATCACCCCCGAAACGAGCACCTCGCCGGGCGCCGCGAGCGCCATGATGCGCGCAGCGATGTGCACCGCGATGCCGTGGACGTCGCCGTCGGCCATCTCCACCTCGCCGGTGTGCAGGCCGACGCGGATACTCAGACCGAGGTCGGCTACCGCGTCGCGAATCGCGCACGCGCAGTTGATCGCACGCGCCGGGCCGTCGAAGGTCGCGAGCGCGCCGTCGCCGGTGAACTTGACGATCGCACCCCGCGCACTCGCCACGTGCCGGTCCACCACACTGTTGTGGGTGGCGAGGGCGGTCGTCCAGGCCTCGTCGCCGAGCTGCGCGGCGCGTTCGGTCGATCCGACGATGTCGGTGAACAACACGGTCGACAACACACGGTTCGACGGTGTGGCGCTACGGGCGCCAGTGAGGAACGACTCGATCTCGTCCAGCACCCGATCGGAGTCGGCTGCGCACCACATGTTGTCGTCGCCGTCGAGCTCTACCAGTCGCGCGTGGCTGATCCGCTCAGCCAGGTGCTGTGCGTGTTCGCCCCGCACGTGGCGGTCGCCGCGCCGATGCAACACCAGCGTCGGCGCCTGAATGCTCTCCAGCGCGGGCCGAACGTCGGTGTGCAGGAACAGGTCCAGAATTGCCGCGAAATATCCCGGGCCGCCGGCGAGGCGCTCACCGCGCGCCCACCAACGCCGCTTGGCGGGGTCGTCCGCCCAGCTCGGCGCCAACAGATCCACGAGCGCACCGGTCCCGACGGTGTGCTCGAATCCGTCGATGTACCTCGCGAGGGCCGGCTCCGGCATTCCGAACGGCTGGTCGGGGGCGCGCGCGTAGCGCGCGAACGGGCTGAAGAGCACGAGTGATCGCACGCGCTGCGGGTGGCTCGCGCTCAGGAGCATGACCGGAAGCGCCGACTCCGACATCGCGAAGACTGCGACGCATTCGCTCCCGACCGCATCGAGCACCGCGACAAGCCCGTCGGTCCAGGCCTGCATGGCGGGACGAGCGTTGATCGGCACCGCGTCGGAGCTCCCGGTGCCGAGCAGGTCCGTCAAGATCAGCCGGCTGAACGACGCCAGCCTGCGCAGGTGGCCGGCGACGGTGGGCTCGTCCCACAGTAGGTCGATCGGAAACGTCGCGGTGGGGACGAACAGCAGATCGGGCCCGTTGTCACCGACCACCTGGTACGCGAGATGGGCATCGCCGTCCCGTGCGTAGAGCGTTTCGGGGGTCGCCGCCATGTGACGAGCATTCCATGACCGCGTCCATAAATGGGACCAGCAGTACAGAAACACTCTGCCGGCGCTGCGAGCGAACAATCTAAAAGC
>JAOPWF010000389.1 GCA_025965815.1 Mycobacterium sp. | reverse complement strand
GGCGACCAGCCGGTCTTCGCCGACAACTACTACTGCACGTCGACCCTGCGCTGAGCGACCGAAACCGGTTCTGCGGCGTCGAGATCAGCGGGGCGGATCTCCCCGCCAGCTGAAGCTGTTGACGTATTTGGACATGTCCAAAGCGATTTGGAGATTAGCTCCGGACGGCTTGCCGCTACCGAAGTCGGGGCCGAACGCGTGGTAAGGGCCCACCGCCGCGGCGACGAGGGCGAGCCCGTTCTTCACCGCGACCATCGTCAGCACCCGCATCCTCATGTAACTGCTGCTCGATCCCTGTGGCCAGCAGTCCGCGACAACGCCGTACCCCGGTTGGTAACCGACCATGGCGTTCGGGATGTCATACGCGGTGCGGGTGTCGGGGAAGGTCTGTTTCACCAGCGCTGTGGCGATCTCTTGGGGTGTCCGGGTGCCGGCCGGTTGGCTGAACAACTGGAGGGTGCCGCCGTCTCCGCCGAGGAAATCCGCCGTCACTCCGCTGGAGTTCATCGTCACCTTGTATGCGGTATTCGGGCCTGGGTAGGAGACCGAGAAGTCGCCGTTGCTTGCGGTGAAGCGGGGATTTGTCTGCACCGGCGATCCGACTGGAGGCCGCCCGCAGTCAGGTGGACACACGTACTTCGGGGCGGCGCCGGGGGTTACCAACATCGACACCACGGCGACCGCGGCCACCGCGACCGCCAGACCAACGCCCAACATCAGCAACAGCCGGGAATGCGAGGTGTGGCGCACCGGCGAGGATGTGTAGGACCCAGCGGGCACCGCATATCCAGGAAAAGCGGTCCGCGGCGCCGCAGGCGCGGGGGCACTCATGGACTGTCCGGTGTCGTGTCGGTACGTACGGGACGCGCCAGTCGGCGTGCGGTCCGCGATGACCGGGACGAAGCACGGGTGGCCACACCACAATTCGGGCAGAACGCCATGTCGGGAACGACGTGGCCGCAGTGTGGACACAGCAACGGTTCGCTGAGGATCGGGTCGTGCGCTTCATGCAGGAGCGCCAGATGCAGCCCGATCCGCAGGGCCAGCAATGCCACCAGCGCGACCGCCAGGTGTAGGCCCAACTGCAGGCCTTGCGGGAATCTGGCGATGTCGATCTGCCCTAACGCGGCGTGCATGACCAACACCGCCACACCGGCCAGAAGCAGTGCGACGCGCACGTAACCCGCGTGCTGGTAAGCCTTGTTCGGCGGCCTGGTGAACCAGAGTGCTACGCCGATCAGCCCGCCGGTCGCCGCGGCGGTCAACGGAATCGCCACGCCCTGGATGCCTGCTTCCACCACCAGACTGGCGACCGGCCGAACCCGGGCCACCATCCCGGTGGTGAACTGCGGAGCCAACCGTGCCAGGGTTGCGGCGGCGGTGAAACTGAGCGCGCCCACAGACCCGATCAGGAACCCGTCCAATGACTCTCGTGTCGAGGGGCGCAACATGCGCACGAGGATTGCCGGGACCACCATGAGGACAGCGGCACCGATCGGGATGGCAAGTCCTTCCCGCATCATCCGCGCCATCCCCATTCCTGAACCCAACGCGACACCGTATGAGCGCGCGACGACCTTGCCGGTCAGCAACGCCCATCCGACACCGAGCCCGATGCCGAGCACCGCAGTCAAGAGCAAGGTGCGGACCGGTAGGTCGTCGTAGGCGTCCGATTCCAACAGGTAGATGACAAACAGCACCGGCAATCCCAGCGCGCCGACCGCGATCAACGGTGCCTGCCACCGCAGCAGGGCGAACACCACCAACGCCACCAGCAGAATCGCCAGAGCCGCCCGGAACGGTGTCCGCGATCGCTGCGGCAGATGTGGGAAGAGTGAACTGACCACCGACAGCCGCAGCACATGCTCCCCCGGTGCCGCCCCATAGGCCCTGATCCGCAACCAATTTGGTCCATCCCCACGCTCCGGGGACAGATGCGCTCCGCACAATCCGCAGAACTGCCCTGCGGGTACGTCGGTTTCACACACGCCACAGGGCATGGTCGGCACGGCGTCCTCGCCGCCGGGTACAGGCGCACTCATCAGGACCCCTTCTGAAGAACGAGAAGATTGCGCGCCAGGTTGTAGATGTCCGGCGTGCCAAGCCCGGTCACCAAATCGAACCCGGGCGCCGCGAAGTCCACCGCATTGGCTCCGAGGATCACATCGTGGAACCCGGGCAGATCAGCCCCGGCCGCCACCCGATACAACAACGGGTTGAGATTTCCGAGCGCGCGCCCGCCATTCGCTGTGAGGTACTGATTCATCAGCGTCGTGAGTGCCGCCCAGATCGGGGCTGCTTGTGAGGTTCCACCACCAACGAGCTCCTGCTGGTTGAACACGATCTTCACCCCCGTGAACGGGTCGGCAACCGCGGAAACGTCGGGGGTCAGGCGGTTCGGCGAGTTTCCCGCCGACGCCACCCCGTTCTGCCAAGGGGGGCGCCGGAACAGGGCCGACGTTCCGCCGCCGGTCCCTTGGGAAAGAGGCGAATCGAACCAGGCCTGCTCGGCCAGCCAGAGCCCCAGCGCATCGGTAGACAGGGTGGTGCCGCCGACATCGGTCATCGTCGGCAGCGACGCCACCGAGTCCAGCCCCACATCGTTGGGTCCCGGTGGGGACGACCAGTCGTCTCCACCTTTGCATTCCAGCCCACCAAGATCCCCACTCGCGTCGAAAGCCGAGGTGCCGTGCGACTGCGCGGTGGCCAAGGCGGACTGCACGGGTGCCAGGTCGGCGGCGGTGATCAGCTTGTCGCAGCCCCATCCGATGGACAGACTCCATACCGCTCCGGGGAATTGACGATCCACCGACTCGAACAGCTGCCCGATCTTCTCGTACGTGCCGTCGCCCTCGACGGTCGGTCGCGCGTTGACCACAACGAGTTGCGCGTCCGGTGCGATCGCGTGGGCAACCTCGAGATCCATGACCGTCTCGCCGTGCGGTTCGCTGGGTTGGCCGCCGATCAACACGGGGGTGAACTTGGGCAAACCGGATATCTCAGCGTGGGAATCGAGGTCAGCCTGCTCATAACCGTCGAACTCGAAGAACACGATGGTCGTGCCCTTCCCGGTGAAACCGGCCGCGGCGAGCGGTTTGGCGTTGTAGGTAGCCAACAGCCCCTCAGGCGACAGCCCCTGGGGCGGCACGTCCAGCGGAAAGATCGCCGGCCGGGCCATGTGGTGCGGGCTGTACCCGAGGATCCGGCCGAGTTCGGCGACCTCACCCCGCAGCGGCGCCGGAACCGAGGGTTGTTGCGGTGACGCGTAGAACACCTGGCCGAGCCGGCCCCGGTAGTCGTGCACCGCTACCTCGAAGGCGTTGCCCACGTCTGTGGCAGCCCCTTCGACGATCGCCCATCCCTCGCCCGGCCGCCACCGCACCGAAAGGTCGTGGCTCTCGGCCCAACCGATGAGTGCGTCTGGACGGGTCGGGCCCAGCAGCGCCGCGGTGAGTTGAGCGTCGCCGTTGTGAGACGGGCCGAGATCGGTCGAACTCGCCAACAACAGAGCCAACGGCCCGCCGATGACCGCTGGACCGTCGGGCCGGTGCACGCCAGGTAGATCTGATGCGAAGAGCAACGCGCCCACCGCAACCAGCACCAGCAGCCCGCGCAGCGGTGTGAGTCGACTCATCGATTAACCGACCCGTCGGCCGCTTGGCCGCCGTCAGCGCGGACGGCCCGGGCGCAACCACAGCGCCAACCTCGAGAGCGGCGCCGCGCCATCCCGACCCTCCTCCGCAAAGGGTCCCTTGGATCGGGACCCTGCGGACCTCAGGATACGTCGGCCCTTACGCGGTGCGGGCTTAGTGGCCGCCGGGGCCACCGCCGGTGGGCGGTGCCGGAGTGATGACGTGTGTGGGCGTGAACTGGTTACCACCGGTGGGGTTGATGACCTTTTCGGTCGGCGACACCGTCGTTGTGGTCGTCGTTGTCGTCGTCGTGCTCGAAGGGCCTTGAGGCGCGTTGCCACCGCAGGCTGCGGTCAAACCGACCATTGCGATGATGGCGGCACCGCCGGCAACAGCCGGCAGACGACGGCCCAAACGACGTGACCTCATGATGCAGTCCTTCTCTATCCCCCGATTACCGACGTGCAGATAATCGCACAGTCGGCGCAAAGTTTCCGCACAACCGTGCCGGGTAGAAACACCGTCGCGGTAGCACATTGCGGCGGTGTAATTGCGTTCAGTCGGCGGCGGCGCTACGGCGTCGGCGGTGCGGGCTCTGCCGGCAGGGGCTGCTGCGGACCAGCCGGGACCCCGGGCGGCGGCACCGCTTTGGCATCAAGTGGGCGCTGGGTCAGCAGAAGAAGCGCGCCGTTCATGCTGACGTCTTGGGTGTGCATCGCGTGCCAGAGGTCCTGCAGGTAGGCAAGACCGCGCCCTTGCGGCGGCTCGACGGGATTGTCAGTGGTCCCGGGAGGCAGGTTCTCGGGGCTCGACAGATGCGGCACGCCGGCGGGCACCGGTGCCAGATCGCTGGCGACGGCCTGGGTGGTGGCGTCCTGGTCCGGGGGCAGCGGCGGCGCCGGGTCCAACGGCTCGGCCATAGCCGGTGCACTCGCCATCACGAACGCCGCGACGACGCCCAAGGCGCAGAACGCCACAGATCGCGCCGCCATTCGAATATCGATCGTGATCATTCAGACCTCCCTGCACTCGCAACGCCCTAATTATTGCTTCAGTTCGCGCGGGCGTTTCGTTACATCGCAAAACCCGGCAATTTTTCTGGGCGGCCGTGACGGGTAGCGGACTACGCTCGCCCTGCCGCCGTCGCTATTTCCTATGTTGGGTGGAACATCCGTTCGAGGTGCCCCGACGGCCGACCGGAGGGAGTAACAATCGGTGGGACCGTTAGCCTATGTGACGAATGCCGGGTCGCCCTCGATTCGGTGCTCGACCCGTCCACCAATACCGTTGTGGCCACTACGCCCGTGGATGGTTCACCCACTCGAATAACACTTACTCCGGATGGCAAACGGGCGTACATCACGATCAGGGGCCACGGTGAGGGCCGGGTATCTGTACAGGACACAACGAGCCACACCCTGTCAGCGACATTTCCGTTGACGGACTCCTTCATCGCGGGAGTCGCCGTCACTCCTGATGGGAAACATGCATACGTCGCCAATTCGGGAAACGACGACACCGTCAAGGTGCTTGAGACCGCCACCAACACCGTGGCAGACGAGATCCCGATGGACCTTTCCATCGATATCGCCATTACCCCCGACGGGAGACACACGTGCGCGACGAATTTCACGGCGTCTCGGTTATCGCGACCGCGACCAATACCGTCGAGGCCAACATTCAGATCGATAAGGGCGTCTCGTTCTCCACTGGCAGGGGTATCGCCATTACCCCGCGGGGTGGCACCGCCTATCTGACAAATGGCGGCCTCGGCACCGTGTCTGCGATCGATACCGTTACCAATGCGGTGGCAGCCACGGTCAGTGTCGGCGTTGATCCGGTCGGGGTTGCCGTCAGCCCGGACGGAGAACCCGCCTACGTGACGAATCACGGCCCCGGCGATGTGACGGTGATCGACACCAACACCCATACGGTCCTGGCCACTGTCCCCGTGGGCGCTGATCCATTCGGCGTGGTGATCACAGCGGACGGGGAACGAGCGTTCGTCACCAACTCGGGCTCAGACAGCGTCTCCGTGATCGACAATGCCAGCAGCACCGTGCTGCAGGAAATCGCGGTCGGAACCAAACCGTTTGCGATCGCCATCGGTACCTAGAACGAGGGCAGAACGGGCCGTGGCCATCGCTGCCGGCCAGCTAAGCGCGCTACTGGGTTCCCGCCCTATGGCGGCGGGAACGGCACGTCAGGAGCCGGCGGCGGAACCTCAGCGGGTGCCTGCTGGTCGATCGGGGTGTCTCCGATGTGGAGGCGATCCCTGATCCGCGTCAGAATTCCGGGCTTCTTCGCCGGCACCGACGCGACCGGTGGGGGCGGCGGCGGAGGGGCGATGGGCTCGGGCGCCACTGCCGCAGGGACCGGCTCAGGAGGAAGGCTCGCCTGCGAATCATCGGGGATGTTGACCTGCGGTGCCTGAACCACGGGGATATCGGGTGCGACGGGCGGTGGTGCGAGCTCAACCGGCGTCTGGACAACCGGGGGCGAGATTACCTGGGGTGGCGGCAGAACAGCGGGCGCGACGGCTTGTTCCATGGCCGGGGTGCCCGACGTGTTCACGACCTGCCGACGCTCGATGTTCCCAGAGTCCGAAACCAGCCGCGTGCTCACCAACAGGGACAGCGAGACGACGAAGGTCAACACACCGACGATCAACAGGCTCAACGCTCCGGTCTGCGAGAGCGCCCATGGTCGGCGGTCCTCGTCGCGGTTGTCGGTGACATCGTCGTCGAAGTCGTGGTCGAGCCCCGCGTAGCCGAACCCGGTGTTCTGGGCGGACGCGAGCGCCGCGCCCCGGGCAAGGGCCAACTCGGCTTCAGCGGGGGCGAAAACCGGAACCGGCAGGACCTCCTCGAGCAGCGCGGTGATCTCCTCAAGGGCACCTGTGCCGACGACGACCAGGGCATCCGGCTGCCAGTCGCCCTGATCCAGGATGTCGGTCAGCCAATGAATCAAGCCGGCGTTACTGTCGACGGCGTGGCTGACGGCGGTCTGCACCGCGCCGTCCCGGGTGTTGTCCACCAGGACGACCACGGCTTCGGACTCGATCACACACACCGCGGTCCGGTCGTACCCGATGACACTCCCGATGCCGCGTGCCAGCGCCTCGGTGGCCTCGGGCAACCGCACCGCGACCACGTTGTCGAACCCTGAGTCCGTCAACGACTTCAGCAGTAGCGATGCCTCCGCGTCGGCGCCATCGCTCCAGGTGACGCCGACCGAGTGCAGCTGGTAACCGTCCGCTTCGGTGATCGCCTGGGTCCGGAACACAGCGGCTGCCACCTGTTCGGAGGTGCTGACAGCGCTGGCGCCGCGGTCAGTGTGAACCTCGAAAGCATCATGGTCGATGGTGTCGCCGTCTCCCTGCTGTCCTTCGACAAGGACGAAACCGACAGCGGTCGGCGTCATCGACAGTCCGAGCACGGTGTGCATCTGCACCCCCTTCGCATCCGAACCTACGTTGCCGCTGCGCTAACCGCGGAGCCACTGTCAGGTGCGGTAGTTCGACGAGAGCGCTGGAACGGCTCGGGACACCTGGTCACCGCCGAGCTACCTCGGGGGCTGAGCCTACCTGCCCGTCAGGATACGAGCGCACCGGATACCGGCGGCGGCTTTCCCGCATCGCTGTGGGGCAGCGCAGCGGCAAAGCCCTGGTCGCCACGGCGGCACAACGCGACCGGATGGTCTTCATCGAGGCGGTGCTACCGCGACTCGACGCGGCCCGGCTTTGCGACTGGTCTGACACTTGACGTCTGGCCAACTACCGGTCAGCCTCAAGCAATTTTCCGCCGCCGGTCTCGTCGAGGTATGCCAGGGCGACGCCACCACCGTGCGCGACTTCCGTAGGCATGCCGGCCTGGACCTGCTGCCCGCCTCCTGTTGCGCGGCGGCGAGCTCGACGTCTCCGTCGCCCGCAGCATCCTCGAGGCCCGCCTGCACAACGGCCCCAAGGTGCCCAGTTGGCGGCTCAACGGCAGCGGCCGGAACTGCCCGCACTGCTCGACGATTCGGTGCGCAGGCTGGCGGCCGAGAACGACCCGATTGAGCAGCAACGCCACGCGCTGACCTTTTGGGATCACGTCGTCGACGGGGCCGACTCGATCGCTTTTCGGCTGATGTTCAACTCACTTCGCCCTGCCTACGAACCTGCGCTGCCTGCCCTGGCCACACTGATGGCTGCCGAGGTCGGCCGCCCGGAGGCTTACCGAAAACTTGCCGACGCGATCGTCGCAGGTCACCCCGCCGACGCCGAACAAGCGGCGAGAGACCTGCTCGAACCCGCGGCCACGGCGCTGATCACCGCTATCACCAGTCTGGAGGATGAACGATGACGAGTTTGACGGCGCGCACTGTCCGCAAGGGCTTCACACTCTCCGATGCCTGGCGGGAGTTCTGGAACCATCCGTCACCGTGGGTGATCGCTGCCACGCTCGTTTCGGCGCTGACCATCCGAATTGTCTTGGGCGACTGGCAGATCACCGATCCGCTGGTTCCGCTGGCGATGATCGCACTCATCCCGTTCTTCGAGTGGATCATTCACGTGTTCATCCTGCACTGGCGACCACGGCACCTCGGCCCGTTCACCATCGACCCGCTGCTCGCCGCAAGCACCGCGAGCACCACATCAACCCCGCTACGTGCCGCTCGTCTTCATCCCGCGGAAGGCACTGCTGTGGGTACTGCCTGCCGCAGTTGCGATTGCGGTCCCGGCCTTTCCACGACTCAGGCTCGGGCTGACCTATTTGGCCGTCCTCGCCGTTCTCGGCCTGGGATACCGGAGTCACTACCTGATCCACAGCGGCTGGAAGCCGAAAACGAGTGTCTACCATGCGATTTGGCGAGATCACCGGCTACACCACTTCAAGAACGAGCACTACTGGTTCACCGTCACCAGTTCCGGCACGGCGGACCGGGTCCTGCGAACCTATCCCGACCCGGCCTCGGTAAAGACCTGCCCGACCGCGAAGAACCTGCATGCCGGACCGCCTCAGCACGACGATCAGGCGGTCAGGTCGCGGTAACGCCGGGGATCCTGCCCTCGCGGAACGCCTCGACGAAATGCCGATGGTCGTCGCGAACGGTGGCCGCGTACTCCACCCCGAAGGACACCATGTCGGCGACGAATCCGTTCTCATCGTCGCCGATCACCGCGACGATGGCCTCCTCGGTCTGAAAGTCGACCAGTGACTGATCGCTGTCGGCATCGCTGACGCAGTGCACCTTGGCCAGCGCGTGCCCCAGTTGCTCGATGACCTCGGCGAGTTCGTCCGGCTCGGTCCAGTCCAAATCTGCCTCGTACGGCGAGAGTTCGCTCACCACGAAGCCACGTCATCGATCTCGGTGTAGCCGAGCAACGGATCGGCGTGGGCCTGCAGCGCCCGCTGCGACACCGCGGTGCGATGACCGGGGTGCGTGAAGTATTCCCGCACCTCTTGGTCGTCGACCACCCGGCTGGGCGCGGCCACGTTGCCCTGCTTCATCGACAGCACCACGTCGTTGTCCAAGGCCTGGCTGAATCCCTCGATCGGCACGGTGTACGACGGCAAGCCCGCACTCCCGATGCCGACGCCGGTCTTGCCGATCACATCCTTGACGTCGTAGGCGATTCCACGAAAGCGCTGAGTCTGCGGGATCGTCTCCAAGTAGCGTTCGCAGCCGCCCGTCACCGTGTCGCGTTCGTCATCGTCGAGGCGGCGAACACCCGGCGCATCCCGTAAACACCGGTCCGCTCGTCAGCCCACCTGTCCTCCCGGGCACCCACGTCGGCGTAAAGATACACGCGCTGCCGCGGTAGAACGCGAACGGGTCGGCGGCCCATCTTGCGAAACTTGGTCCGAAATGCGTCGGGGTCCGCTTAGGTCGGAAAACGAGCTGACGAGGGTGTCGACGATGAACGACTCCCTGTCTTCTGTCGCAGGGACTTTCGTGCCCTCACCGGAGCTCGAATCACGACTGGTCATCCACACCAACCTCCACGCAGGCACCGAGGCCGACCCTTGCGGGCGGCTCGATGACGTAACCATGGGCTCCGAACCTCACGGCGATGGGGGTGTTGGCCTTCGCCAGTAACGGCCGGAACCCATTGCCCGATTTACCTGTACGGCGGTCCGACTGTGGTGAAACTAGAGTGGAACTTTGCGGACAGCACCACCTCGAGGAAAGGCAGCCATGCGTAGAGCGGCGCGATATGTGCTGGTCGTTACGGGAATTGTTGTGATGGCGGTGGCCGGATCGGGTACCAACCCGAGCGCGGCGGCGGTGATGTCGCCGACTCCGGGCGTGACCGTGGCAATGGTCGAACCAGCGAGGGGCGCGATCGTAGGCGTTGGGCAACCGGTCGTGGTGACGTTTTCCGGGCCGATCGCTGATCGCGCGACCGCCGAGCGCAGCATCCAGATCAGCTCGCCGAAGAAGCTGACCGGCCAGTTCACGTGGATGAGCAACGATGTCGTGCAATGGGTTCCAGACGGATTCTGGCCCGCTCACAGCCAGATAAGGGTATCCGCGGGAGGGCTGTCGACAGGCTTCGGAACCGGCGCGGCGGTGGTGGGTGTTGCGGACATCTCCGAGCACACCTTCACCGTCAGTATCGACAATCAGGTCGTACGTCAGATGCCGGCGTCGATGGGTAAACCCAAGCACCCGACGCCGGTCGGCTCGTTCACCGCTCTGGAGAAGCAGCGCAGCGTCGTGATGGATTCGCGAACCATCGGAATACCGCTCAGTGATCCGGAGGGATACAAGCTCACAGCCCAGTACGCGGTCCGGGTCACCTGGGGCGGCGTCTACGTGCATTCGGCGCCCTGGTCAGTGGGATCGCAAGGCAATGCGAACGTCAGTCACGGCTGCATCAACCTCAGCCCCGACAACGCCGCCTGGTACTTCGACACCGTTTCTGTCGGTGATCCCATCATCGTGCAGCAGTAGGCCGCGACAGTTCGAGGCGGCGAAAGAGCCCTCACCGGCGGGTTGTCGCGCGCGTCAGAACACGTTTCAGTTCAACGTCGCGCAGGCCCCTGAGAATCGGCACATCTGCGGTGGAGCGGTGCTTTACTGACACGACATGTCGTCATCCCAGGAGTCAACGATGCCAACTCCCAATCTGCCGGGCGGGTTCGACTTCACCGACCCGGACATCTACTGCGAGCGGTTGCCGGTCGAGGAGCTGGCGGAGCTGCGGAAGACGGCGCCGATCTGGTGGAACGAACAGCCCCTCGACAAAGGGGGCTTCAACGACGGCGGCTTCTGGGTGGTGAGCAAGCACAAGGACGTCAAGGAGGTGTCGCGACGCAGCGACGTCTTCTCGAGCCTGGCGAAGACGGCTTTGCCGCGTTACAAGGATGGCACCGTGGGGGAGCAGATCGAGACGGGAAAGTTCGTCCTGCTCAATATGGACGCGCCGCACCACACCCATTTGCGCAAGATCATCTCGCGAGGGTTCACGCCGCGTGCCGTCGAGCGGTTGCGGGATGACCTCAATGCGCGTGCGCAGCGCATCGCCAAGGCGGCGGCCGCAGAGGGCTCCGGCGACTTCGTCGAGCAGGTGTCCTGCGAATTGCCGCTACAGGCCATAGCCGGGCTGATCGGCATCCCGTTGGAGGACCGCAAGAAGATCTTCGACTGGTCCAACCAGATGGTCGGCGACGACGATCCGGAGTTCGCCCACAATGACGGGCGGAACGCCGCTACCGAACTGATCATGTACGCCATGGAGCTGGCCGCGGTGCGGGCCGAGGAGCCCGGACCCGACATTGTGACCGCCTTGATCGAGGCCGACGTCGACGGGCACAAGCTCTCCGACGACGAGTTCGGCTTCTTCATGGTCTTGCTCGCGGTGGCCGGCAACGAGACCACCCGAAACTCCATCACCCAGGGCATGATGGCCTTCACAGATTTCCCCGACCAGTGGGAGCTGTTCAAGAAGGAGCGTCCGGCCACCGCCGCCGATGAGATTGTGCGCTGGGCCACGCCGGTCACCTCGTTTCAGCGCACCGCGCTGGAGGATACCGAACTCGGTGGCGTGCAGATAAAGAAGGGCCAGCGGGTGGTGATCGTCTACCGCTCGGCCAACTTCGACGAGGATGTCTTCGACGACCCGTTCGCCTTCAATATCCTGCGAGACCCCAACCCGCACGTGGGATTTGGCGGCACCGGCGCGCACTACTGCATCGGGGCCAACCTCGCGAAGATGACCATCGACCTGATGTTCAATGCGGTCGCCGATCACATGCCCGAACTGGCGCCGCTCGCCAAACCCGAGCGGCTGCGGTCCGGGTGGCTCAACGGGATCAAACACTGGCAGGTGGACTACCAGGGCGGTTCCGACTCACAGTGCCCGGTCGCGCACTAGAGATCGGCGACCAAACGGAACCGCTCAGCCGGCGCGGGCCGTGACCGCGGCTCCGCCGAGCCGGGCTCGTCGAATCCCAGCGTGTCGCGGAACGCAGGTCTACCACCGGCTCTGCGACGACGCGCTCGGCGCGTTGCTCGGCGCGCTCGGCTGATCGAGTAGCCCGACGGCTCAACCCTTTTCGAGGGTGAATTGGCAGACGTTGATGTAGCCGTCGCGAAACAGGTCGGCGCAGCCGGTCAGGTATTTCATGTACCGGTCGTAGACCTCTTCGGACTGAATTGCGATGGCGTCGTCTTTATGCGCCTCCAGTGCAGAGGCCCGGATGTCGAGGGTCTTGGCGTACTGCGGTCGCAGCGGCTGGACGCGGCTGACGGTGAAGCCGGCCTGGGTTGCGTGTTCCTCCACTTGCGGCACCGACGGCAGTCGGCCGCCCGGGAAGATCTCCTCCACGATTAATTTGACGAAGCGCAGCAGTGTCATGGTGATCGGCCCCACCCGCAGCCCACGTCGAGCAGCGTCATCCTCCGCTGTAGACCCAGCTTGCCCAGCGACAGGTCGATCTTGGCGATCTGCGCTTCCCACAGCGTCATGTCATCCCGCTCGAAGTACGCGCAGCTGTAGGTCTGCGTCGGGTTGAGGAACAACCGGAAGAAGTCGTCAGACAGGTGCAAACTCTGCGCTTTTTCAATACCCGTCCCAACTGATGCCGGCACCCGGCTGGCATGCACTACGCCGCCGGGCATTCCCAACTCTGCGCGGATCTATGTACCACGCACACGCCGATGAATTCTGCCACTGATGGCGGTCTACTCCCGGACACGACCTTTCAGATCTCCAGGAGGCACCTGCCATGTCCGAACCCATCGACACCGTCGCCCCGACCGCCGTCAACGACGGGCCGGATCGACCGAACCGGCGCGGCCGCATCGTCGGAATTGTGATCACCGCGTTGATCGCCGTGTTCCTCGCGTTCGACTCCATCACGAAGATTCTGCAAACCGAACCGAGCCGCAAGGGAACGGCGGCGTTGGGCTTTCCGGTCGAGCAGACTCCGGTGATCGGGCTGGTCCTGCTGGTCTGCCTGATCGTGTTCCTCATCCCGCGCACCGCGGTTCTGGGGGCGCTGGGCATCACGGCCTACCTCGGTGGCGCGGTGACGGCGAACCTGCGGGCCGAGAACCCCATCGCCACCTTCGTGCTGTCGGCGGTCTACGTGGGTGTGCTGATGTGGATCGGATTGATCCTGCGCCGACCCGAGCTGATGCGCACACTCGGATTGCGTCGCTGAGCATTCGCCTACGCGGAAAGTCAGCTCTTTGCGAGGGTGAACTGGCAGACGTCGGTGTAGCCGTCGCGGAACAAGTCGGCGCAGCCGGTCAGATACTTCATGTACCGGTCGTAGACCTCTTCGGACTGAATTGCGATCGCGTCGTCCTTGCGTGCCTCCAGCGCCGACGCCCAGATGTCGAGCGTCTTGGCGTAGTGCAGTCGCAGCGGCTGGACCCGGCTCACCGTGAAGCCGGCCTGGGTCGAATGCTCCTCCACCTTCGCCACCGACGGCAGTCGTCCGCCGGGGAAGATCTCGTCCATGATGAATTTGACGAAGCGCAGCAGACTTATCGTGGTCGGGAGGCCGCGCTCCTGCATGTCCTCCGTGCTGGCGTTGACGATGGTGTGCAGCAGCATGACGCCGTCGTCGGGCAACGCGTCGTAGGCGAACTTGAAGAACTCGTCGTAGCGTTCGAATCCGAAGTGCTCGAAGGCGCCGATCGACACGATACGGTCCACCGGCTCGCTGAACTGTTCCCAGCCCTGGAGCATCACTCGCTTCGAGCGGAGGCTGGGTGACTGGGCGAAGAGCTGTTCGACGTGTGCCTGCTGGTTTCTGCTCAGCGTCAGGCCGATGACGTTGACGTCGTAGCGCTCCAGCGCCCGCAGCATGGTGGCGCCCCACCCGCACCCCACGTCGAGCAGCGTCATCCCCGGCTGTAGCCCGAGCTTGCCGAGCGACAGGTCGATCTTGGCGATCTGCGCTTCCCCCAGCGTCATGTCATCGCGCTCGAAGTAGGCGCAGCTGTAGGTCTGCGTTGGGTCGAGGAACAGCCGGAAGAAGTCGTCGGACAGGTCGTAGTGCGCCTGGACGTCTTCGAAGTGCGGCGTCAGCTCGGGGGTATCGGAGGGTGCTTTTGGCAAGTGTCTGTCCTGTTCGGGCCCCTCACCGGCGCGTGTCTGGCGGCCGGTTCATGGCATTCTGTGTCTTCACGTGGCTCAAATCGTACGGGACGCGTTGGAGCGACCGATCATGGCTCAACCGTGCGCGCTGCTGTGCTGCGGCAGCCATCCATACCTATCAAACAGGTCGTGAAGACGCTCGTCGTTGTCCGAAACCGCGTAGACGACGCCGAACACGGGTCCCTGCAGGCGGTTGACAATCGCTTCGATGAGGCCCGCTAGGTCGTCGTGACCGAGCCAGACCCGGCGCTCGTGGACCAGTATTTCGGGCTCAGGGTGCCTCCGGCGAGCGCATGCCCAGCCACCGCGTCTTCGGCCACACTGCGCTGCAGACCGCTGATGCGCGCATAATCCTCGCCGTCCCATTGCGACACACGCCAAGTTAACGCTGCGGCTGGCGGCCCGGCAAAAGCGTCGGCCAGGAGTCAATGGGTATTGGGCGCCAAGGGCTTTCCCGTCTGCAGCAGAACGGTGTAGTGCACCGTTCGGCCATTCTGCACACATGTATGGCTGCCCGCGGCGACGAACCCAAGCCGCCGGCTCATGCGCAGGCTGCGCATGTTCCAGGACTGGACGACTGCCCGGAGTGCGATGTCGGGATTGTCCCGACGGATATCGGCAAGGACGACGCGGCCGAACACGGCACCGTGGCCCCTGCCGACCCACTGCGGACTCATACCGACACCGATATCCAGCAGGGAGTCGTCGGCATCGAGTCCAGGCACCCGCGCAGCTCGGCCGACACAGTAGAAGCCGACCGGTGCACCGTCGAGCGCGGACACGACAGTCCGGTAGCCGTCTCCGGGAACGGGCTGCTCGTCGCCCGCTTGATAGTCGTAGATGTGCCACGGACCGTCATACCACCACTCGGCGATGACCTTGGCGTCAGCTGCTGACAGCGGACGGATCGACAGGCGCTCGGGCCACTGAACACTCACCAGGAAATGGTCGACGCCCCCGGTCGGGCGTCGCAAGCGCATTTCTTGCAGTGGACAATGGCGGCATGTCCGGAATCCTGTTTTTCGACGGCGGGTGCGGGATGTGTACTCGCGCTCGGGACCTGTTGTTGAAGCTCAACCGGACCGGCGAGGTGAAGACCGAGCCCTTTCAACGGGCGGGAACGGCCGAGCGTCTTGGCATTCCGGCGTCGCGGCTGGAGGAGTCGGTCTGGTGGCTGGACTCATCCGGGCAGGTATATGCCGCCGCCGAGGCGGTGAATGCCGCCGTGTCGGCAGCGACCGGTACGAAGTTGCCACTGCTGACCTACCGAGTCCCGGGTATCGGCTCCCTCCAGGAGTCCGTCTACCGCTGGGTCGCCGCTCATCGCCAACATTTCCCTGGAAAGACGCCGTACTGCCAGTCCAACCCGGACGACTGCTGAGCTTATACGAGCATCACGACGGCGTGGGGTTGTCCAACCCGGTTATCAGCCGGTTGGGGACCTGCTGGCGCCAGGCGTCGCGTACCAGTTGCCTGATGTGCGGGGCGCTGGCGTTGTCCAGCCTGACCTCGAGACCGAGGAAGCTCCGCCGGGCATCGTTTCGCCTAACCGGTTCACACGCGGCGGGATCGGCCGCCGCCGCCGTGGCAGCCTGCTCCTCGCTGATGCAGAAGACGGCGCTGGAGTCACCGCCGCTGAAACCGAGGAACGTCTTACCCCGAACCTTGTAGGCGGGCGTATGAAATCGGAAGTGGTTGGGCGCCTCGACCTCTGGGAGCTCGGTAAGCCCAACGATGGATGTCGTCCTTCATGACCGCGGTGCGGCCCCACTTCTCACCCCCGACCATGACCCCGGGGCGCCGGGACCCAGCCGCGGCCGACTCCGTGGGGTGTTCCTCCCAGTCTGCCGAGCTCCACCTCCACCTCCGGCCGCTGACGGTAGGAAGTGTCAAGAATGGGCTCGACATCCCGGCCCTCATTGATCGCCAGGCAGGGCGGTATGAAACGGCAAAGCGGGCAGTGCGACCGCGACGGGTTCGGATAGGTGCGGATGTCGCCTTGGACCATGTCGGTCGCCTCCTCGGCCAGCCGGATACCGGCCGACCGAACCTCCGCCTGCGTCCTCCTGATCGCGGTGCGGCGGAGCCCATCACCTTCGTTCTGGCGGATTCGTTCTGCGCGCTCCTCAGGCCGTCCCTTCACGTACAACCGTCGCGGCGACGAGATCCCGCGGCCGCCGCCGCTGGGCTCGTGCTGGGGCAGGCCACCCCGCATATGCTCGGCGAGCGGATACTGCATCGCGCCCTGGCCGGCGCTGGCGCCCGAGTCCGGCGAGAGCTCGTTGTAGATCGTGCCCGCGATTTCCATACCGTCGTAGAAGTGCGCCCATGCCCAGCACGCCGCCACCGATTCCTCGTCCAACAGCAGCTGTTCCGTCGCCGGAAACGGTTCGTCGGTAACCCGGTGTCGCACAATCCAATAGCGGTCATACTCGTCGATGGCCAGTAGATCGATTCGGCCTGTGTAGCGGACCTCTGCCCCGTCCGAACCAACGAGATAGCGGTCGGGATCGTCCAGATCGGGCACGTTGGCGTCGAAGTCGGTTGCCACCCGCACCGGCGAGAAGCGATCGACGGTCGGCGCCCAGACGAAGTAGCGCTCCAGCAGCAGATGACCTGCTTCCTGCATCGCCTGCCACTCGACGTCATCGCCGCCGTCGGGCAAAGCAGCCACCGCTTGGCGTTGGCGGATCAGCGAGTCGTCAAGGGCCTTCACGACGAGCGGTAGGACGATCGTTGAGTTCCAGTCCCACATGCCGGGGAAGTAGTAGACGGCGAGAGCGTCGCGTACAGCGCGGTCCAGGTCGTAGGTCGGTTGCAGCGGGCTGAGGCGGCGACGCGCGGTGGCGCTGAAGTCCCATTGGCGACGGCACCGCTTGAACGCGGCGCGGTCGGCGGCGGTGACCAGGAACGCCATTAGGACGACCTAATGACCATGGGGCCAGGGCTCGTTGAGTGGCCAACGGCACCGATCGGTGGCGGCGCCGGTCATCGCCTCCATCTCGGCCAGCAAGTCGTCGAGCATCCTCCCGGCCGACTCGCGATCGGCGAGCGCGCGCTGCCAGGAGTAGTAGATCCAAGCGTCCGCATGGTCCGCGGGCGTATGCCACTCGCCATCGTGCGCGCTGCGCCAGGCGTAGGAATCTCCCCGCCGCTCCACGTAGACCAGTTCGCCCGGCTGAGGATCGGCGGTCAGGATGGTGCTGAGAAGTTGTTCTCGGTCCATAGCTACCTGGGTTGTCCGCCAGGACAGATGCTACTCGCCGGAAGGCCGCTCGACACCCGCCCAGACGTACTGACGTGCGCCGTCGCGGTGATACGCCGCCCGGTTGGACGAGCGGCGTTGCCAGCGCGCCACTTCTATCGTTTGGATTTGCGCCTCAACGGGCATTCGCAGCTGTCGAGCCTGGCCCCCGGTTTCAGCGCTTGTATTTCATTTCGACAATTCAGGCTGTGCAAGCGCCCGGGTGTGATATGTCTGCAGTGGCTCAACTGTCGACGCATTCAACGATGTGCAGGCGAGAATCGGGAGATTTCCGACCGCGACAGGATGCCGTCAGAATTTGAACGATTGGATGCGGCGAAGACTAATCGTTGACCACTATCTTCGTTTCTTTGCTGCGGATGGCGACGGCCTCTGGACGGCCATGCCTCGAATCGATGGCATGTAGTTCAGCGCCTGGACCCCTGGACCGGGCCTACGAAAGATATTCGGCCACTTTGGCTACAGCCAATCAGCCCAGGGGTGCGTCGTGGGGTCGCTAGACGGCAGTTACTCCGGTTGCCTGGGGGCCTTTGGCGCCCTGGCCAATCTCGAACTGGACTCGTTGATTCTCCTCGAGGGAGCGGAATCCGCCGCCTTGAATCTCGGAGTAGTGGACGAACACATCCTGTGCTCCGTCGCCGTCAGGAGCGATAAAGCCGAAGCCCTTCTCGCTGTTGAACCATTTAACGGTTCCCTGTGTCATATTTTTCTTCTCTCTCATCTAAACGGATGCAGTATAAACATCCTGGCTGAAGTGTAACACGGCGGCAAAATTGAGACCGCATTCTGCTAGTCGAGTATTCCGAGTTAGCTGGACTCGACGATCGTCAGCTGCCGCTCTTCGTGAGCAGGCCGCCGACCGTGGAGTCGTTCCTCGGCTCGGCCGCGTTCATCATGGTGGTGTGCGCCTGGTCTGGTTCGGTGCCGGGCGGGACGACCAGCAAAGCGATCCGGCTGCGATCGACCCCGAGCACCTCGAGGGTATTGATCGGCTGCCGCCGGTATCCGTCGAGTCGTACCGCTCGCCCGCCG
>JAOPWF010000373.1 GCA_025965815.1 Mycobacterium sp. | reverse complement strand
GGTCATTGACGCTCCTACTACCGCGGCTGGACGACGGCGCACCGTCACACCCCGTCCGCCGGGCGGCCTGGCTACCACGATCGCCGGCTATCTCAGCACGGCTAGTGGCAGTGGTGCGCTAACCCCGACCGCCGCGTTCGCGGCTCGGCCTTCGAGGAGCATAACGCGATGGAGATCGAAAGGGCGTTGAGCGCAAGCTAATTGGACGTTGAGCACCCTGCGGCAACCGGGTGATGCCGGACGATTGCAGGTCATTCGCGGTGAATGAACGGAAACCGAAACCACGCTGCGAACAAGGCCTCCGGGAGCACGGGACAGCGTCCGGGCCTTCTGGTGCGTCCTGTAGGCGAAATCGACGGCCTTACTGCGGTTGCACTTTGGCGGCGATCTGGTAGGCGATGTTGACAGCCGAGTCCGCGGGGTCGGCGCTGCATGTGTTGACGTCGATAATGACGTTGTTTCTTGCCGCCTGCGCCCGCCCACAGCCCCAGCCGGGGGCGTTGGCGTTCTGCTGAGTTGCGGTGGTACTCAGTGTGCCGTTCGTGTGGGATATCCGCCCCACTGCCCACAGCGACCCGCTCTGAGTGTGGGTGTAGTCGCGGCAGGCCGGCCATTGTTGAGTGGAGGCGGTGAAGAAGGCGCCTGCCTGTTTGGCGGAGGGAAATAACACCACCGCCTGCTTGACATAATGAGTGAAATTGTCGCCCTCCTGCAGTGTCTGATCGCGCTCGGCGGTGTAACCGCTGCCGGCATAGACCTGCGCCTGCGCCGAGCCGTCGACCGCTAGGCACTCCTTTGGCGACATCGTGGCGCTGTCATCAGACATAGCGAAGTGGGTTGTTGTGACCGTCATTTCGGCTGCGCCCATGGCGGTGTTGACCTGGTCGGGGCTGAGCAGCAAACCAGGCAGCGCAGTGTCCGCAAGAGGAGGCGCAGTGGTCGTTGTGGCCGTCGATCTGGTGGTCGATGTTCTGGTGCCTTGGTTGCTGCCGCTGCTGCATCCGGCCGTGAGAATGCAGATGCCGGCGACGGCGAGTGCGGCCCTTAGTTGGCGCACGTCATCCCCTTCCCCGCCGTAACCACCAGCCGATCAGCCTGGCACGCTATCCCCACAGCGTCGCTGGATAGAGCGTGGTTCTGATGAGCCTATCTTCGCCCCAGGTGGCTAGGGCACGAATTTGGTCCGCATAAAGGTGTTTGGTCTGTGGCCACGTCGGAGGCTTTCTACGCTGGTGTCCAGGCACCAAAATGCCAGATACCTCAGTCGCCTCCAGTTAGTCGTCCGCGATTCCCGCTCTGTGAGGACGGGAATCCATTGAGCCCGCCGCTACCGTGCAGCTGAACACGGGCCGCACAAGCACTATCCACAGCCGGCGTCGCTCAATTTCCTGACGTTTCATTTGCTTGCCTAGACGTGTTTTGGGCCAACTTGCCAATGGCTCGGCGATGCTGCGGAGCTTAGCGACAACCCGGCTGGCCACAGTTGCGGAGTCCGCAGCGCTTACTTCGAAGGCAGCGCGATCCCCATCCATCGCAGCCTCAGGGGTCCGAATCAGCAAACTCTTCCGGCCAAAGGGACCCGCGGTGCACGTCCCAGTTCACCGCCGCACCGGTTGTTCGATAACGGCGTTGTGCCACTTCCCGGCGTCCTGCGGATATTGCGTCGCGGGATTACGTGACGTGAGCCGATCGTCAGTTCGCCCTCACTCTGGCGCCGCATACCGGCCAGGCGCCCCAGCCCTGCCGTGCCCGAGTGACCTCGGCGATCGCGAGCTGCTCTTCTCGGGTGGCCAGGTCGGCCCGCGGCGCGTAACGCAGTCCACCATGGCGCTCCCAGGTGTTCTGGTCGAACTGCACGCCGCCGTAGAAGCCGTTGCCGGTGTTGATTGCCCAGTTGCCGCCGGCCTCACAGGCGGCCAGCGCATCCCAGGTCGCGCCGTTCCTCACCAGCGGCACGTCGGTGCCCGGCTTGGCACCGATCCGCACCACCGACGGCCTGGCCGGTGTCACGATGTCGTGGGCCACAAGCCGTCGGCCGGTTTCGACACCGTTGACAATGGACACCGCGAAGGTGACGTCCTGGGTGCCGGGAGTGCCGGGGTCCTCGACGAGGTGGCGGCTCATGTTCATCGTCAGGTCCGCGATGCGTCGCGTCGACGCCGGCAGCGGCATGCGCGCGGTGACTTTCTGCGTCCGGACGCGGGTGACCGTAATCTGCATGCCCTCGGTGACCGGCGTCGACGCCGGCGGCACCACCTTGTCGTCCTGCTCTAATGGCGCGTCGGTCGCGGCCAGCAGCAGGCGCACGTTCAGCGCCGCCACACGCGGGGTGCTGGCCACACCGCCGTCGTTGATCCGCACGTTCTTTGCGCTGACCACCGGCAGCGCCATGCCGGCCAGCGGCAACCGGCTGGCACGAGACGCCGCGGCGGGGGCGGCGTCGCTCATCGACAGCTGCTTGAGTGCCTCGTCGACAGTCAAGGCCGTCGTCCACACCTGCTTGCTCTGCTGGCGGTCGATCGACACCTGTAGCGGCCGGCCGCGTCGCAGCACGATGGTGTCCGACTGGTGGACCGGCTGATTGGCGGCCGGATAAAGATCGTCGTGGTCACCAACGACGAAGCCGTTTTCCCGCACCAGGTCGATCACCCGTGACTTCATCGTCGACACCGTCATCGGTGAGCCGTCGACCGAGAGCGTGACGGTCTTGTGCACCGCGACGGCGTAGCCGCCCGCGAAGGTCAACACCAGCAAGAACGCACCGACCAGCGCACGCTGCGCCTTCGCTTTCGGCGCGGCCTTCGCCTCGCGGATCTTGGCCAGCCGAGGATCGCACCGCCACGACGGCTCTGGCGACTCGTCGCCGCGACTGCTTTTACCCAGCGTCGCGTCCTCGGCCGTATCGATCCGCTCGGCGTCGGCCAGTAGGGCCGAGACCTTCTCGGCGAGAACCCTTTCCTTCTCACTCATCCGCGCGCAACTCATCGCCTTGCGTTTGGCCGCGTTATCCCGCACCCTCGTCCCGTCCAGCGCGACCCGGCCCAGCCGGACCATGCCCGCGGTCTGGCACAACGCCAACGCCTGCACGAACAGGTGCCCGAGCGCAGACAGGTGCCGCTCACGGAATCGGGCGATCGCCCGATAGTCCGGGGCCGACCCAGCCGCCAGCCACCGAAAGGCCACATCATCGACGCATTTGCGTTCGATGACCCGCGACGAGCACACCCCGGTGGCGTAGCCGTATAACAGGATGCGCACCATCGGCCGCGGATCATCGGGCAGCGCGCCGCGCCCCTCGGTGTAGGCGGCCCGAATGCGGACAAGATCCACATGCTCGTCGACCAACTCGGCAATGAAGCGGGCCAGATGCTCAGCCGGCAACCAGTCATCGGCGACGGCGGCAACAATCCCTGATCCGCGTCGGACACGTAGAACCTCTTGTCCAACGGGCGGCTTCGGCCTCTCGAAATGCCCGTCTGCGCACTGTCCAAGAGCTACTTCGAACAATCCACCATCCCCGTGCTCATCGGCCACCCATCATCCCGCGCACCCTGCCCTCAGCCGACCACCCCGCCCGGCGTGTTGCCGACCCAGGGTCCTGGATGGGTTTGGGGCCGTCTCAATCAATGCCGTACATGCGGTGCGGCACGGCCAATGGCGTAGCTGTATCGGGCGGGCGGAACGTCGGCGACGAGGGAATCCTGACCTGTGTGCTGAGCTGCATTCGCGCGCTGCGGCCGACGGCGAAGGTCGTTGTGTTCACCCGAAGCGACTCGCACCGAGCGGCACCACGGGGCGCGCGAGACCGTCTGCTGGGAGGGCATGACTCGCGGCGAGATCGTTCACGCGGTGACCGGGCTGGACCTGCTGATCTTGGGCGGAGGCGGCACTCTGTACGACCGCGAGGCGCGCCGCCACCTTCAGGTCGTCAGCGCTCACTCACGCCCACGCACCTCCGGGTCGGTTCACCCCGCCTTTCGCAGCGCGAACAATGCGATCAAACTAGGTAGTTATGGGCCAGGCGAGACAGCCTCTCGGCGACGGAGAGGCCACCGACGTCACGGGCGGCCGCGCAGCCAACGACGAGTTGAGCGCGCTGCGCCGCGTTGCGACCCTGGCTGCCGAGGGCGCGGCGCCCCGGGACCTGTTCGCCGTTGCCGCCGAGGAGGTCGCCCGCGTAGTCCACGTTCCGCTCGTCATCATCGCGCGCTACGAGACCGACGGCACGGCAACGCAGTGCGCCGGCTTTCCGGGGGAAGATTCGCTGTTTCCCGTCGGCAAGCGATGGTCACTGGACGGCACGAACGTGCTTTCGCTCGTGCACACGAACTCCGGGGCGGCGCGGATCGACGACTACGCCCAGCTGGACGGTCAGCTCGCGGACGCCGTCCGTCGTGTCGGGATTCGGTCGACCGTCGGAACCCCGATCGTGGTGGCGGGACGCATCTGGGGAGCGGTGGTGGTTTCCAGCAGGAAGCGCGAACCGCTCCCGCAGGACACCGCGGCGCGTCTGGCCAGTTTCACCGAACTGCTCGCCGCCGCGATCGTCAATGCCGAGTCACGCGAAGCTGTCGAACGGCTCGCCGACGAGCAGGCGGCGCTGCGGCGGGTGGCCACGCTGGTGGCGCAAGGTGTGGCACCTTCGGACCTGTTCGCAGTTGTCTCCGAGGAGGTCGCCCGCTTCGTCAACGTCCCGCGCGTGAGCGTTGCGCGCTACGAGCGCGACGGGTCAGCAACGCACTGCGCCAGCTTCCCACCCGGAGGTCCGATATCTTCTGTCGGCAAGCGGTGGTCACTGGAGGGCACGAATGTGCTCAAGCTGGTCCGGGCCAGCTCTGCGGCGGCCCGCATCGACGACTATTCACAGCTGGAGGGTGAACTCGCAGAGACCGTCCGTCGCCTCGGGATTCGGTCGACGGTCGGCGTCCCGATCGTGGTGGCGGGACGCCTCTGGGGAGCGATGGTGGTCTCCACCACGGAGCACAACCCGCTCCTGGACGGCACCGCGGCGAGTCTGGCCAGCTTCACCGAGCTGCTCGCCACCGCGATCGCAAGTGCCGAGTCACGCGAAGCCCTCGGACGGCTCGCCGACGAGCAGGCGGCGCTGCGGCGGGTGGCGACCCTGGTCGCGCAGGGTGTGCCGCCCGCCGAGATCTTTTTGGCCGTCAGCGAGGAGGTTGATCGGCTGTTCGGGCTGGACGAGGCGACCGTCGGCAGGTTCGACCCCGACGGCCCGGCGTTCATCGTCCTCGGCGCGGCCAAGAGCGTCGAAGGGATCCCGATCGGATCACGGTGGGAGATCAACGATCTCTACGTTTCGTCAAAAGTGTTTCGCACCGGACGCTCCGCCCGTGTCGACGCGACCGACTTGGCATCTATCGGCGGCCCCACTGCCGCAACCCTGCGTCGCTTGCACCTGGTCTCACAGGTCGGCAGCCCGATCATCGTGGCGGGTCGTCTGTGGGGCGCAGTAA
>JAOPWF010000370.1 GCA_025965815.1 Mycobacterium sp. | reverse complement strand
CGATGCGCTCTTCAACACCGCGCGCCTGATCAATGCCGCTCTGATCGCCAAAATTCACACGACTGAGTGGACGCCGGCGATCCTGGGTCATCCCGTCTTGCAGACCGGGTCGCAGGCGAACTGGTATGGACTCGCCGGGAAGCAGGTCAAGAGGTTGTTCGGGCGGCTGAGCTCGGGCGACCTCCTCAGCGGTATCCCTGGGTCCCGAACCGCCCATTACGGCGTGCCGTATTCGATTACCGAGGAGTTCGTCGACGTCTATCGAATGCACGCACTCATGCCCGACGACTATGTGCTCCTTGACCTTGCCGGACGCGCTCCGGAGCCCATGGAGTTCGAGGCCATCCACGGCGTCGTGAATTCTCGTGCAATACTTCTGGAGTTCGGAGCCTCGAACGCCTTATATTCGCTCGGTGTGGCGAATCCAGGGGCGATAACGCTGCACAACAGTCCTCGCTTCATGTATCAGTTCATCCGAACAGACGGGTTTCCGATCGATCTCAACGCGATCGACATTGTGCGGTCGCGAGAGCGAGGTATCCCGCGGTACAACGAGTTCCGACGTCTGCTCCGCCTTCGACCGGCGACAGGATTCGCGGACATCAGCGGTGGTCACGAAGCCACCGCAAATCAGCTGCGAGATATCTACGGCAACATCGAGGAGGTCGACACCATGGTCGGCCTGTACGGCGAGCGGGTTCCGCGGGGATTCGGATTCAGTGACACCGCATTCCGCATCTTCGCGCTGATGGCCGCACGGAGACTGGAGAGCGACAGGTTCTTCACCAAGGACTTCACCCCAGACGTGTACACGCCCGAGGGCATGTCTTGGATCGACGACAACGACATGATCTCGGTGCTGCGGCGGCACTACCCGGAGCTCGGACCGATGCTGGCCCAACAGCGCAACGCCTTCGCGCCCTGGCCGGCAGTCGGCTGAGATCACCGGCCCGCGATCAGCGCTGTCACCCGATGAGGTTCCTCGATATGGGGAAAGTGGCCTGACTCCGGAAGCAAGTTGACGTCCGCAGCGGGTACGCACTGTGTGAACAGCCGGATATCGCCACCGTCCACCATGCGGTCGAACCGGCCGAACGCCGCGGTGGTCGGCGTGCTGATCTGTTGCCATACATCTCGGACCTGGTAACGCAGTCCGCTCGATGCCGCTACCCGGAAACTATCGCTGCAGAAGCCGGTGAAGATCGTCTGGACGACGGACCAGGCCAGCGCCTTCGGAGTCATGAACAGTGGCCGCAGCAACAGGTTCAACACCGGCCGCAGCAACCGTGGGATCGTCGCGATGGGCTTGACATTGAGGCGCGACAGAATGATCTGCGGAACGAATACCGAACTGGCCGTGGGCTTCTTGATGATCATGGCAAGAGGGTGGTTGACGATATCGACGACGGTTGCGTACGCACCGCACAGAACAGTCGCCCGCGTGGCCAGTTCTGGGTTTCGCGAAATCATGTCCAGCAGCAGGAAGCCGCCCATGGAATGTCCGACGATATGGGGCTTCTGAATCTCGAGCTCTTGAAACACGGCCGCGAGCAGCGTTCCGATTGACGCCAAGTTGTCGGTCGTTCGCAGCGGAGAAGATCGGCCGAATCCGGGCAGGTCAAGAAACACCCAGTCTTCGGTGTCGTGACCCAACTGTGCGGCGGCATGCAACAGAGGCGTCCACGTCGACCAGTCCATGTCTATTCCGTGCAGAAACACGGTGGCATTGGCGGGGTCCGCACCGTCGCGTCTATACGTTTCGATATGACGGTCCCCAACTGCCACCGCCTCGCGCCGCAGCCCGAAATGTGACGGATCTCGGTCAATTCCGAAAGGTGCATAAGGCCGAAGCGTCTCGACTTCGCTGGGCGTCACCCACTTATTTTCAGACCAAACTTATTGAGTGTCAATGGAGGCCGTCGCTGGACCCTCTCACCCGAGTAGTGCTCGCGCCTGTGCCAGTGGGGGCCAGGAGCTGTCTTCGGGAAAGCGGTCAATCGTGTCGGGAGTCGGGTTAGGGCATGTAGAAGCCGCGAATGCGGTGGTACCGACCCCGGCCCAGTAACGCATTCGCCGCTTCCAGGCCCGACATGACGGCCGCCTCGATGCAGCCGGCGTTCATTCCGGAGTCAGTCCAGTCGCCCGCGAGAACCAAGTTGTCATAACCACTTTCGTCGGGCCGCAGGCGATGTTTATCGGAGCCGGGAACCGACTGCACGTAGCGGTCGGAGGGATCGATGTTCACGCTGACATGCTGAGTCTTCAACGCCGACTGGCCGCGTTGGCCGTTGACCCCGCTGAGCAGGTGCCAGTCGAAGCCTTGTTCGCCGACGGCGTTGGGAAAGAACAACCCGAGATCGCGGTCGATGTACTGGGCGGCCCCCGCGTGTACCAACTCCTGGTACCGACGGACGTAATCGGCTTTGTTCTCGGCCGTCGGCCAAGGCGCGTCGAGGCTGCCGCAGAAATAAGCGACAGTGCCCGGTCGGTCGCCATCTGGCCAGTCCTCGGCCCACAGCGTCTGCGGCATCGACGCCCACGTCTCGAACGGGCGCTGGTACGCGCTGACCGTCGCTCCGGGCTTGTCCCACCCAAGTGCGCGCTCGTCTGGTCGCAACCAGATTTGGAATGCCTGCGTGGCGACGGTGCGGACGTAGGCTGTCATCTCGCGCCACTCGGGTCGGTCCGCGATCAAGTCCTCGGCGACGATCGGAATCATCCCGAGTGACACCGCGAGCACAGCGTGATCAAAGTCCACACCGCGGCGCAGCATCCGTGTTTCCACATCGTTGCGATCCCCGAAATGGGATTCAAGGTCGTCGACTTTGCCGTTCGTGTCGATCTGGTCGGAGAGCGGCGCGTTCGGGAAGACGGGAAGCCCTTGGACGGTGGTCAGCGGTTTGTAGTGGTCGACGCCCTCGGCGAGCCGTACCTGTCGGCCCACGGTTATCGTATCGACGGCCTGATGATCGTCATCGAGGTGTAGAGCGTCGAGCCGATGGAAGAACTCGAATTCAACACCCCGTCGTCGCAGTCCCTGATAGAGGGGAGCGATCACGATGTCGCCCATCCCCGCAGTCATCTTCCAGAAGATCGCGCCCTTGTACTCGAAGAGCACGAGGCCAACGAGGAAGGTCATCAGCCCGGCTGCAACTGCGGGCCGTTCGGGATCGGCATCCTCGTAGCCGAAGACCAGATCGTAAAGCCCACGGACCAAAGGAGATTCGAGGACATCCGGATGTCCGCCGTGGCGAAGGATCCACGCACCAAAGTCTTCGTCGTTGACCGCACTGAATCCGCGCGGATGGGTGATCAGATTGTCGGCGACGATGCCCCGTACGGCAGCCGTGACTAGCGATATCAGCAGCCAACTGCGCCTGTGGTCCGGTCGGTTCTCGTAGTCGATCGAACTGCGGATGGCGTCCAGGGCGTGCTCGATCACGTCCGCTGGCGTGCCCCCCGGCAGTTTGGGATCCGCCACCGCCAGTAGGGCTGCCAGCACCGCGCGCTGCACCGCGTCGATAGATTGCGATTGCGGTGCCGGCGGACGCTCAGGCGACGCCGAAAGGAGCAGACGACCGGGGGCTGCTTCACGCAGCGAGTCGACGAAGGCGAGGACCAGTTGCAGTGCCCGCTCGACGAACGTCACGGCTGTGAGATCCCGGCCGGAGCTGTTCGGCTCACCCGGTAGCGTGTCGTCGCCAGGATGTGTACCAAGCCACGTCAGCCAATCTCCGCCGAATCGATCGGCTAACCCGGGATTGTCCGCAGGGATCACGGCCTGGTCCCAGGTTTGGATCGGTGCAGCCGGATCCGTTGCAGGCCTGTTGAGTTCGGCGTAGCACTCGCGAAGCAGACCGAAGGCGTTCTCGTAGGATCCGAGCCAGATGTGAAGGCCGTGTTCCTCGATTCGTCCATTCTGGCCGCGGCTGGAAGCCGCCTTGCCCCCCAGCCGCCATCCGCGCTGGTAGACGGTGATCGACTCGAAGCGATCGCGCCAGCCCGGTTCGCTGAGCCGCCAGGCCGTGCTCAACCCGGCCATGCCGCCGCCGAAGATCGCGACTTTCCCAACGGGGCGGTTCACCCGAGCAGCGTCCGGGCGCGCGCTATTTCAGGCCAGGTGCTGTCGTCGGGGAAGCGACTCAGCGCATCCATCAGCGCCTGCCGGGCAGGCTCACCAAAGAGTTCGTAATTGTCGGTGCCCGCACGTAACTCGAGGATTCGCGCGTCCTGGTGGCGGGCCAGTTCGATGGCGGCGTGCAAATCAGCACGGCGTGAGTCGCCGTCATCGGTGGTGAAGGCACGGAGTCTGAGTAGCTCGGCGTCGTAGAAGTGCATGCCGGTCTCATCGGCAAGTTCCAGCGCGATCTGCAGCCGCTCGCGTGCTTCGTCGGGCCTGCCCGCGGCGGTCAGGAGCCGCGCTAACACTGCGTCGTAGAAGGTGACGAGGGCGATTACGCCGAGTGCACGCCATGCGTCGACATATGCGCTCATGGTCGCGATGTGCGCCTCGAACACAGCCGCGTCGGCGTTGTCGGCGTTGTCGGCGTTGTCGGCCAACGCTGTCAGGGCGCTGACCGTCGCGTGTTGTCCCGCTCCCACCATCGCCCACGAATCGAATCCGTGCTGTTCGCCTAACGTGGTCAGCTCGACGGCGACTTCGGCTGCGCGCTCGAGCTGACCGGCTTCGATACGTATCAGGACTTCGATCTGCCGCGCATAGGCGAGGCTGAATGCCCCCTTGGGAAAGGCCAGTTGCGCGCATAGGTGTTCCGTCCTGGCCAGCAGGGCTTCAGCGCCGGCCAGGTCCCCGTCGAGGTAGCGGGAGAGCGCGAGATGGGTATACAAGCCTGCGGTTGCGTCGTTGGGCATGAACAGCAGCGCGTCAAGTGCCCGGGTGGCATTCTCACTCAACGAGCTCGCCGCCACCTCCAGTTTGGCGCGGGTGTCGCCGAATTCGCCGCGGTACCAAGACAACATCCCCAATGCGAAGTCGTTGATGGGCAGAAACCCCTGCCGCGGCCCGGTGAGGTTCGCGCGTATCGACCGCACGAGGCGCTCCGCGCGGTCGAAATCCGCACGCATCGTGTAATAGGGGTAAAGGGACATCACCGTCGAGAAGAGGTCGTCATCGCGTAAGTCGCTGCTGCACAACTGGAGACACCGTTCGAAGTCGGCGGCGACATTGGGGCTTGATACTCCTTCAGCGGCCTGGGCAAGGAAGGCGCGTCGCAGTCGAAGCGCAATTTCGAGCTGGTCGCGCTCCGGGCCGGCTGTCGCGCGCTCAGCCTGCGACACGGCGTACGTCAGGTACGTCCTGGCCTCGCCGAGGGCCCCCCGCTGGCCCGCATTTGCCGATGCTTGTCCGTAGGCCGACGCCGCCTCGGCGTACCGTTCCGCACGCTCGTAGTGGCGCGCGATCAATGGCCAGTCGGGATTGCCCTCCGTGGGTGCGGACGCCAAGCCGTCCGCTATGCGGCTGTGTAAAAGGCGGCGGAGACTGGGTGGCGACAGCTCCGCCGCGACCTCGCGAAGCAGCTCATGACGGAAGCGCCAGGTGTCCTCGTCGAGCGGTTCAAGCACACGGCCACTTACCAACTGCTGAATCACTTGGTCGGTATCGTGCTCGCTCAAGTCGATGACCGATAGCAGCAGGCTTCGCTCGATGCGACTGCCGATGATGGCGGCTGCCTCGACAACTCGCACGGCGTTCTTGCTTGATCGAAGGCGCGCAAACAACGCCTCATAGAGGGTGTCAGGCACTCCGACAACCGATTTGGACTCATCGGATGGCTGTTGTTGAAGCTTGGCCACCACTTCTTCGATATAGAGGGGGACGCCGTCACAGCGACGGCGCACTGCCCGTTGTTCGTCCGACGTCACCTCTGGGTGCAGAGCAACGATCAGCTGGTCGGTCTCGTCGTCGGTCAGGGGCTTCAGCTCGAACACCTTGGTCCGTGAGCCGTCCGGCAACGGCAGTCGCTCTCGACTGGTCATCACGATGAGCACGTGCCCGCCCAGATTGGCGCTCAGCAGGGATTGCACTGCCTCGATGCTGTCGTCGTCGAACCAGTGCATGTCTTCGACCAACACGAGCGCGGGCGCGTCCTGCACACATGCGAGTAGGTAACTGCGAACGGCGCCGGCGATCTGCTCATACAGCTTGCGGCCTTCGGCATGCACGGGCTGATAGCCGCTCTGGGGATCGATCCCGAGCACCGGCGCCAACAACGGGACGATGGTGGCCGGGTCGAGGGAACGCTGCCTGACTTCGCGCTCCAGATGTCGAAGGCGTTCCGCCGGATCGGTGTTCCGGCCGATGCCACACCGGCGTTCCAGCAGCCTACGGATCGGACGCAAGCCGACGTCGGTGTGAAAGGGCGACCCGACCAATTGGAGGACAACCGCATGTGATCGTTCCGCCATGTCGACGGCCGACCATGCCAGTCGACTCTTGCCGATTCCGGCGTCGCCCTGAAAAACCACTCCGGGTGCCCGTAGCTCATTCGCCTTCGCCTGCGTCCAGCTGTGCTGGAGGTACCCGAATTCCCGTTGCCGGCCGACTAAGGGGCCGGCCAGAGCCGGGGTCACGTCGCGCTCGGAGAGCACTCGGTAGTGGCGAATAGGACCGTCCACGCCCTTGACGGCTTTCGGGAGCCGTGTCTCAAGCTCGAACCTGTCACGGATGAGAAGCTCGATTGCTTCCGAAACGGCTACGGTTCCCGGCTCCGCGAGGCCGCACATCCGTGCCGCAAGATTGGCCGCGAGACCGTAGACGTCATCTTGGGCGGTGTCCAGGTAGACGATTCCGCGATGAATGCCGACTCGTACGTTGATGTCGAAGCCGAACCGCCGCCGCACCTGCCCACTGAGGGTGGCGATTTCGCGGGTGATGTCCAGCCCAGTCTGCACCGCTCGCTGGACGTCATCCTCGTGGGCCTGGGGGTGTCCGAAGAAGGCCAGGAGTCCGTCACCCTTTGTCGAGCCGATATGGCCCTCATAACGGCGGACGATCTCCAGCACGTCGTCGCGGTAGCGCCCGACTACGGTTCGATAGACCTCCGGCTCGATTCGGGTGGACAGCGCTGTCGAATCGACCAGGTCCGCGAACATGATTGTCAGTCGACGGATTTCGCCGTGCTCGTCGGGTGCCGCCAGTAGATCCTCAGCTTCCGCGTTGTTGCGATCCAGTGCCAACACCTGCTCGGCGAGCACGTTCGCGGTCGCGCGGTCGCCGTCGTTGTGCGCCTGGCACGCGCGGTCGAGAAGTTCGTCGACGCCCGCTGGTGGTTCAGGTCGGCTCACAACGGAAATGAGACCTCTTTAGTGTCGTCCACGATGTCAGAGCCGACCTTGCAGAGCCGCACCCTGCCCTCATAGACGCCGCTCGGGATGCCAGCAGAGTTCGCTACCAACCTGAACGAGGTCGCGTTGGCCAGGAGAATGCCGTCTGCCGGATCAAAGCCCACCAACGCAGCGATGTTCTCGTTCGGTACAGCGTGCCTGCCCAATGACTCCACTCTCAAAGTCCGGTCGAAATTCCTCGGGTCAACCGTTATTGGATCAGAGGTCAGTACGGTGTCGGCGTAAGCGCCCGGGCCGGCGGCGATGGTTTGCGCGATTTCAGCGCCGCGCAGCATCGTGATATGGGCGAATTTCACCCCCGACTTGACCCACTCATCCTTATCGAACTTGTCGTCATCGACGAGGTCGCACGCGTCGGAAGCGACTTGTGTGGCTTCCAGCAGACCCCGGCGGACAACGGTCGTGATGTGGTCGGCGAGCAGCATCACACGGGGGTCGGGTTGGGTCTGTAGCGGGATCCGCGCCATATCGGCAGCACCCTTGATCGCGATGCGGGCGAGTTCGAAGACCGACCTGGTCGCCTCCTTGGCGGTGTATTCGCCGTACTGCTCCGGGTGGTTGATCTTGTTGAACGCGTCTGTCGCCACCTTCGCAGCATCGTCGACGGTCTCGGTGGCCTCCTTTGCGACGCGGGCGGCGATCACCTTGGGGTCATCCATTGGTCGCTTCCTCCTTGGGAGGCTTGACGTTGCCCTCCGCGGTGTCGTAGACCTCGAGCGACCACTCCTTGAGGTCCTTACCCATCTGGGCGGTGACTTCCTCGACATCTCGTCTGATCACGCCGTCCATCCACCGATGCCCAGCCTCACCGACATTTTCGGTGACCCGTTTTATGAGGCTATTGAACAGCTTTCGGCTGTCGTCGACGGTATCGCCAAAATTAGGGGGAAGCTTGGGCGGGATGACCGGCGGAGGCGACGGCGGGCTCGTATCGACGGGCGTACCGACGGTGACTGGCCTCTGCGATACCTTCCAGCCCGTCAGGTATTTGCCGGCGGCCAGCTTGAGCTGGCCGTTCATCAGCTTGCGCGCAGTAC
>JAOPWF010000325.1 GCA_025965815.1 Mycobacterium sp. | reverse complement strand
CTATCACATCCGACGACTTCGCCTGGCGGGCGGATTGCCGATGTCGATCGACGACTCGTGGTTCGACGCGCGTCGCCTGCCGGGCCTACTCACCCACGACCTGAGCGCGTCACTGTATGAACTCCTGGAACGCGAGTACGCGCTCGTGATCGACCGGGCAGAGCAGACCGTCGGCGCGCAGCAGGCCGACACGGCGATCGCCGCGCTGTTGGGCATCGATATCGGAGCGCCGGTTCTCGCGTTCGATCGGATCTCGTTCAGCAATGCCGAACCAGTCGAGCACACCCGTTCCTACTATCGTGGAGATCGCTACCAGGTACAGATGTCGCTCAGTAATCGATGAGTCAGACGACCGGCGGCCAGTCGTAGAGGTGATCGCCCGCACCAACGGCTTTCTCCGCGCCGGCAGTGACCGCGTTCTTGGCCGAATCCATCACCACCACTGGGACAATCGCCGATAGACCGCGCGCTCGAATCTCTCTGGGCGAGAACGTGATGACCGGCTGGCCGGCTGAGACAACTGCGCCTTCTTGCACGTGCAGCTCGAAGCCTGCGCCATTGAGCTTGACGGTGTCGATGCCCAAGTGCACCAGCACCCCGGCACCATCGGTCCGCAGAATCACGTACGCATGAGGATGCAGCTTGACCAACCGTCCAGTCACCGGGGCGATCGCGGTCATCACTGCTTCGTCAGCGGGTTCGACCGCCACCCCCGAACCCACCATTTCAGTGGCGAACGCCGCATCGGGTACCGACGCCAGCGGCAGCATCCGACCGGCGACGGGGGCGATTACCACGGAACTCACAGCAGGTCCGAGATGTCCTCGGCGAGGGTGTCGGCTTCCGGCCCGACGACCACTTGTACCGTCCGTCCGGCGACCATGACTCCGTGCGCCCCAGCAGCTTTCAACGCGGCTTGATCAATCTTGGCCGCATCTCTGACCTCGGTGCGAAGCCGGGTGATGCACCCTTCGATGTCGACGATGTTCGATGTCCCGCCGAGACCGGCGATGATGTCCTGCGCTTTCGTCATGGCGCTCCTTCCCGCGTTCCATGGTGATGGAACCGTTCGTGAAATCCGTCCCGCGGTTGACACCGCGGCCTCCGCGTCGCATTCTAAGGTCACTGGTCATTACCTGACAGTCCGGTTGGCGACATTCCTTCTCTTCAAAACAGGACATCAATGACAACCACCCTCACCGAAGGTTCGCGGCAGATAGGGCTTGCCGGGCTCCAGCGCCTTGGCCGCAGCCTGATGTTGCCCATCGCGGTCATACCTGCGGCAGGCATTCTCCTGCGGTTCGGGCAGGACGATATGCTCGGCCGTTTCCATGCTCTCGCGGGCGCGGCCAGCGTCATCGCCGCAGCGGGCAGCGCCATCTTCGACAACCTGCCCCTCATCTTCGCTGTCGGCATCGCCATCGGCTGGGCCAGGAAGTCGGACGGGTCGACCGCCCTGGCCGCGGTCGTGGGCTATCTGGTGCTCAGCGGCGTGTTCAAGGCGATGTCGCCGATCGTGCTCGCCGGAAAGACCGATACCGACGGCAACCAGGCGATGGTGGACTTCGGTGTCCTCGGCGGCATCGCGGTGGGCTTGATCAGCGCGATGCTCTGGCAGCGGTTCTACCGCACCGCGCTGCCGCCCTATCTCGGTTTCTTCGGTGGACGGCGGCTGGTGCCGATCCTGGCGGCCGTCACGATGCTGGTGCTGGGGGTTGTCCTGAGCTTCGTCTATCCGTTGTTCAACGCGGGATTGACCTGGATCGGCAACTCGGTGGCCGAACACTCCGTCGTCGGCGGTGGGATCTTCGGCACCGTCAACCGGCTGCTCATTCCTTTCGGGTTGCACCACATCATCAATTCGGTCGTGTGGTTCATCATCGGTGATTACAACGGCGCGCACGGTGACATCAACCGCTTCCTCGCCGGCGACCCAACTGCGGGAACATTCATGACCGGTTTCTTTCCCATCATGATGTTCGCCCTGCCCGCGGCCGCGCTGGCGATCTACCACGAAGCGCGCCCGGACAAGAAGAAGCTCGTCGGCGGAATCATGTTGTCGGTGGCTCTGACGTCTTTTGTCACCGGAATCACCGAGCCCCTCGAATTCTCCTTCATGTTCGTTGCGTGGCCGCTCTACCTCATTCACGCTGTGCTGACCGGAACGTCGCTGGCGCTGGTCAATGGGCTCGGTATTCACAGCGGGTTCAACTTCTCCGCAGGCGGCATCGACTATCTGCTGAACTTCGGCAAAGCGCAACATCCGCTGTGGCTGATCCCGATCGGTCTCGGATATGCCGTGATCTACTACGTCATCTTCCGATTCGTGATCCGGCGGTGGAACCTCCACACACCCGGTCGCGAAGAAGATGAGGCGGTGGTGGCCGGTGCACCGACGGAGGGGGCCGTCGGGGAATCGACCACCACGGCACCGGCCGTCGAGCCGACGATCGCCGAACCGGCGCAGCGACACCCTCCACACCACCAAGGACGATGAGGGATCGCCGAATCGACTACCTGGCACGAGGTGGGCGGTGAACGTCACCCTCCGCGGATCCGTTGTCGCCGACGGTCACGTCATTGCCGACGGCGTCGTCGCCACCGACAACGACACCATCAGTTTCGTCGGTGCCACCGCCGAGTACCCGCAAGCACCGCCACCCCGGCAGGACGTGATGATCCTGCCCGGCCTGATCGACGTGCACTGTCACGGCGGCGGCGGTTACGGGTTCCCCGAGTCGGCAAGCACGGGTGCGCTGTCGGCGCGGGACTTCCACCGTCGCGCCGCAAGCACATCGATGCTGGCAAGTCTGGTGACCGCGCCGGTCGACACACTCATGACGCGGACGGCAGAGCTCGGCGGCCTCGTCGAGGACGGTGAGCTCGAGGGAATCCACCTGGAGGGCCCGTTTCTGTCCCGGACGCGTTGCGGCGCGCAAGATCCCCGCTACATCATCGACGGGGATCCGCACCTGCTGGAGAAGATGCTGGCTGCC
>JAOPWF010000323.1 GCA_025965815.1 Mycobacterium sp. | reverse complement strand
GCCAGCGGATGGTCGACGACGCTCTCGTACTCGATGCCCATTGGGCCTCCGTGTGTTGTCCAGATCCCCGCCTCAGCATTCGGAGCCGACTCAGTACTGGATTGCCCGCGATTCGTCGTTCGCACCCGTCCGCACCATGGTTGGCTTCGAATCATTGGCGTGACGATCGACCACGAACTGCACGGATGCGTGCTGGTGCTGCCGGGCGGGAAACCGACCAGCGGCCAGGCCTGCCGGCGATGGCAGCTTGCCAACCTGCGGATGGAGGCGATGGCCACCGCGCTGCGCCGCAGCCTGGGCCCCGGCGTCACGGTACGGCGGGTGCAGTACCGGCTGCGCGGCTGGAACGACCCGCGACTCGATCCGGTACAGGACGCCGAGCTGGCCCTCGACGCGGCGCGCGACAGCTTCGACCCCGCGCAGATCGCGCTGGTGGGCCACTCGATGGGTGGCCGTGTCGCGGCGCATCTGTCGGCGCGCCAGGATGTGGGCGCCGTCGCGGCGCTGGCGCCGTGGTGGCCACGCGACGACGGTGACCTGGTGCCGACCAGCTGCCGGCTGCTGGTCGTGCACGGCACCGCGGACACCTTGACCGACCCCGGTTCGTCGCGGGCGCAGACCCGGCGCGCGCGCCAGCGCGGAGTCGACGCGCGATGGGTCGGCATGGACGGCGCCGGGCACTACATGCTGCGGGGATGGCAGCGCTGGAACCGCCTCACCGCCGACTTCGTCGCCGCACAGCTGGCCGCCCGACTTCCTGACGCCTGAGGAGCGCGGTCGTAGAGTTGTAGGCGTCAGCGAGGAAAGAGCGTCGAATGAATCGGTCGCGCGGCGTCTTCCGGCGGACGGCCAGGCGAACGTTCTCCGACCGCCGCGAGGCCGGCCGCGTCCTGGCGGAGGCGCTGGCTGCGTATCGCGAGCAGGACGATCTCCTGGTGCTCGGGCTGGCGCGCGGCGGGGTTCCGGTCGGGTGGGAGGTCGCCTCGGCGCTCGGGGCGCCGCTCGATGTGTTCCTGGTCCGCAAGCTCGGTGTCCCGCGGTGGAGCGAACTGGCGATGGGCGCGTTGGCCAGCGGCGGCGGCGTGGTGATGAACGACAGCCTGGTCCGCAGCCTCGGAATCAGCGCTGAGCAGCTGCGGGCGGTGATCGCACGCGAGACCGACGAACTCAACCGGCGTGAGCACGCCTACCGCGGCGGAAAGGCCGCGACCGATCCGGCGGGAAAGACCGTGCTGCTGGTCGACGACGGCATCGCCACCGGCGCCAGCATGCTCGCGGCGGTCCGGGCCGTGCGCGCCGCGGGACCGGCGGGGATCGTGGTGGCGGTGCCGGTCGGACCGCAGTCGGTCTGTCGGCAGTTGGCCGGCGAAGCCGACGATGTGGTGTGCGCGACGATGCCGACCTCGTTCGAGGCGGTGGGACAGGTGTATTCCGATTTCCGTCAGGTGAGTGACGATGAGGTGCGCGAACTGTTGGCCACGCCCACCGCGAAAGCCGGATGACTCGCCGGGGATCCTGTGGCAGTTAGCCTTTGGCGCTCAGTCGTCGGTCTGCTTGCGCCGTTCGACGCTCGGGTCCACTTCGGGATCGGGTGACACCCGCACGGCGCCACCGTCAGCGGCCTCGGAGGCCGGCTGGTCGGGGTCGTCCTCCGGGTAGTCCTCGTAATCAGCGTACGTCGCGTCATCGGCACCCGGTGCCGCGTCGTCCTCGGCGGGGCCGCGGGAACGTTCCCGAAGCGCGTCGATGATCAGCAGCACCACACCGATCACGCTGGCCCCGATACAGACCCAGGCCACCAGTTCATTGCTTGTGACGACGGCGGTCACCAGGGCGGCGAGACCTATCACCGCTAGCACCAGCGCAACGATCAGCATTGATCAATCCTCGGCCGAAGGAGCAAGGTACGGCCCGCTGAGATCTGGCGTCCAAGGGCGAGCCGCATCCGGGTTAGTTGTTGCCCCGGTTGAACTGGTTGAAGCCGCCCGCGTCGTTGTTCGCACTGGAGTCGACAGGCGCAGCGGATCCGCGTTGCCCCAGCTCCTCGAGCTGAGACTCCAGGTACGTCTTGAGCCGGGTGCGGTACTCGCGCTCGAAGGTGCGCAGCTGCTCGAGGCGGCCTTCGAGCACCGTGCGCTGCTGGCTGATCGTACCCATGATCTCGGAGTGCTTGCGTTCGGCGTCGGCCTGCAGGGCGTCGGCCTTCTCCTGCGCCTGGCGCAGCTGGGTCTCCGAACGGGTCTGCGCGTCGGCCAGCATGGCGTCCGAGCGCTGGCGGGCTTCGGCGACGGTGGTCTCGGCGTTGTGCCGCGCCTCGCCCAGCATGGCGTCGGCGTTCGCGCGGGCGTCGGAGAGCAGCTTGTCCGACTCTACCTTCGCGGTGCCGGTCAACCTGTCGGCGGTGTCCTGAGCCAGGCTGAGCACCCGGGCCGCCTTGAGGTGCGAATCCTCACTCTGCGCGGGAGCCTGCTGCGGGGGCGGGGGCGCCTCGTAGACGGGCTGGATGGGTTCCGGATCCGGCTCGGGCTGATAGAGCGGGATCGACTGGGTGGGCTGGGACTGTGCGCCGGAGCGGGCGCTGGCCACTTCCTGATCCAATTCGGCGACGCGCTGCCGGAGATCCGCGTTCTCCTCGATGAGCCGTGTCATCTCGTTCTCTACCAGATCGAGGAAGGCATCGACCTCGTCTTCGTTGTACCCACGCTTGCCGATCGGCGGCTTGCTGAACGCGACATTGTGGACGTCGGCGGGTGTTAGCGGCATTGTCTGCCCCCTCAAGTCTGGACGGTCAACCGATCTCAAAGTGTAGAACGAT
>JAOPWF010000047.1 GCA_025965815.1 Mycobacterium sp. | reverse complement strand
GTGGTCGGCGAACCTGAGCCGGGCCAGTTCCGGATCGGCCCGCACACCGACTTCGGCACCGTGACGGTCCTCGATCGCGAACCCGGCGCGGGTGGTCTGCAGGTGTATTCGGAGGCCGACGGCTGGGCCGACGCGCCGTACCGGCCGGACGCCCTGACGGTGAACATAGGTGACCTGCTCGAGTACTGGAGCGGGCGGCGCTGGCCGTCGGGGCGCCACCGCGTATTGCCACCGCAGCCGCACGCGCCCGAGGAAGACCTGGTATCGCTGATCTACTTCTACGAGGCCAACCACGACGCGCTCGTGACCCCGTTGGCGCCGCCGACCGGGCGGGTGGCGGCGCTGGCGCCGGTGACGTCGTCGGCGTTCATCAAGGAGCGCCTCGACGCGATCACGATCGACTGACGAATGTTGGCGCACCTTCCCGGCGAGTGTGCACAAAATGTCGCCCGTCCGCGGCGTGTCGGGGTGCAGACACGCACGCTCGCGGGAAAGTGGGGCGGGACAGTAGGGTTGCCGCCATGCGTGTCTATGTGGGCTCCGATCACGCCGGATTCGAACTCAAGCAGCGGATCATCGAGCACCTGACCAGCACTGGGCACGAGCCGATCGACTGTGGGGCCTACACGTATGACGCCGAGGACGACTATCCCGCGTTCTGCATCGCCACGGCGCTACGCACGGTGGCCGACCCGGAGAGTCTGGGCATCGTGCTCGGCGGCTCGGGCAACGGGGAGCAGATCGCGGCCAACAAGGTGCCCGGCGCCCGCTGCGCGCTGGGCTGGAGCGTCGAGACGGCATCGCTCGCCCGTCAGCACAACAACGCGCAGGTGGTCGGCATCGGCGCCCGGATGCACTCGGTTGCCGACGCGCTGGCCATCGTCGACACGTTCCTGTCCACGCCGTGGTCCAAAGCCGAACGCCACCAACGCCGGATCGACATCCTGGCCGAGTACGAACGCACCCACGTCCCGCCGCCGGTTCCCGGCGCACCTGCCTAGTCGTGCCTGAAGGGCACACCCTGCACCGGCTGGCCCGGCTGCATCAGCGCCGATTCGGGCGCGCACCGGTGATCGTGTCCAGTCCGCAGGGCAGATTCGAGGAAGGCGCAGGCGTCGTCAACGGCCGGGTGCTCAAGAAGACCAGCGCCTGGGGCAAGCATCTGTTCCACCACTATCAGGGCGGCCCCATCGTGCATGTGCATCTGGGCCTGTACGGGACGTTCACCGAAGCGCCCACACCGATGCCCGAGCCGGTGGGCCAGGTCCGGATGCGGATGGTCGGCGCGGAATACGGCACCGATCTGCGCGGCGCGACCGTGTGCGAAGTGATCGACGAAGCGCAGGTCGCCGACGTCATCGCCAGGCTGGGTCCCGACCCGTTGCGCCGCGATGCCGACCCAGCACCGGCCTGGGCGCGAATCACGAAGTCCCGCAGGCCCATCGGTGCGCTGTTGATGGACCAGACGGTGATCGCCGGTATCGGCAACGTCTACCGCAACGAGCTGTTGTTCCGGCATCGCATCGACCCGCACCGTCCCGGCGTGATGATCGGCGAGGAGGAGTTCGCCGAGATGTGGACGGATCTGGTCGCGCTGATGAAGGTGGGGCTGCGCCGCGGCAAGATCGTGGTGATGCGGCCCGAAGACGACCACGGTGCGCCGTCGTACCGGCCGGGCCGGCCGCGCACCTACGTCTACCGCCGCGCCGGCGAGCCGTGCCGGGTGTGCGGCACGAAAATCCGCACCGAGGAACTCGAGGGGCGAAACATCTTCTGGTGCCCGCACTGCCAGTCGTGAGCCGGCCGTAGGCCGATTGTGAGTGTCCGGGCGCGGTGTCGGACGTTTGACGGGACAATCTGCGGGTGGAACTGATCCTCGTTGTCGTCGGCGCCATCGTGGTCACTGCCATCTCCCACCGACGCGGTCTCGAACCGGCCCTGGTCATCGTGGTCGTCGGGTTCGTCGCCTCGTTCGCTCCGGGATTTCCCGGTGTCGAACTGGAATCCGAGGTGCTGCTGTCGGTGGTGTTGCCGCCGCTGCTGTACTCCGCCGCGCTGGATTTCTCCTTCCCGACCTTCCTGCGCAACATCCGCCCCATCCTCGGGCTCGGCGTCGGGCTGGTCGTGATCACCACCTTCGCCGTCGCCGGTGTCGCGTCCTGGCTGATCCCGTCGCTCACCTTCGGCACGGCGCTGATCCTGGGTGCGGTCGTCGCGCCGCCGGACGCGGTGACCGCCGTCGCCGTCGGGCGCAAGCTCGGGTTGCCGAAGAAGGTGATGGCCATCCTGACCGGCGAGAGCCTGGTCAACGATGCGGCCGCGCTGTCACTGTTCAGCATCGCGGTGGCACAGGTCGCCGGCAGCCACGCGTTCATCGGTAACCCGCTGCTGCTGTTCACCTACAGCGCCGTGCTGGGCCCCATCGTCGGCGCGGTCCTCGGCTACATCACGCTGTGGATCCGCCGGCGGCTGAACAATCCCGGATTGGAGACCATTCAGGGCCTGGTGGTGCCGTTCGCGGCCTTCATCTCGGCCGAGCACCTGCACGCGTCGGGCGTGCTCGCGGTGGTGGTGGCCGGCTTCGTGGTCGGCCACGGCTCACTGGACGCCGGCTACCAGACCCGGCTGCAGGAACGGTACGTATGGAACTCGGTCGACGTGATGCTCGAGGCGTTCGTGTTCGCCTATATCGGCCTGCAGTTGCGCTTCGTTTTGGAGGACCTGCGCGCGGCGCACGAGTCGCTCGTCGACGTCGGACTGGCGTCCGCGGTGGTGCTGGCGGTAGTGCTGGTGATCCGTCCGCTCTGCGTGTTCCTGATGTTCAGCCGCGGCGTGCTGTCCCGCCACGTCGAATCCAAGCTCAGCGTCCCGATCCCGGCGGCCGGCGGTCGAGGCGCACTGGGCACCAAGAGGCGAACCAGGCCGCCGGGCAGGTGGCGAGCCCTGGTCGACCGCCGCGCGCTGACCTGGCAGGAGAACGTCGTGGTGTCCTGGACGGGCATGCGTGGCGTGGTGACCTTGGCGGCCGCGTCGGGTATCCCGATGACGACCGTTGACGGTGAGCCGTTCCCGGAACGCGCGACGATCCAGGCGATCGCGTTCGTGGTCAGCGTCGGCACTCTGCTGTTGCAGGGCTGGACGCTGCCGGTGCTGATCCGCCGGCTGCGGCTGTCCTTCGACGAGGACCGCGCCTACGACAGCGTCGAGACGACGAAGGCCGAGCAGGTCGTGCACGAGGCGGCCGACGAGGTGCTGGAGCGCTTCGAGGCCGAGGCGCCACCCGAGCTGGACCGGGCGACGCTCGCCGACATCAGGAACACCATCGCCCGGCATTCGCAGGACGCCGACGAGATGCCCGACCCGGAAGCGCACACGCCGCGGGCCGAGATATTCTCGGCGCTTTACCGGCAGGTGCTGTCCGCGCAGCGGGCTGCGCTGATCGCGGAGCGGGATGCGGGCAAGATCGACGATGAGGCGGTGCGGGCGATGCTCGAACGCCTCGACCTGCAGGAGGCGGGCGTCACCGCGCGCCTGGAGAGCCGCTTCTAGCCGGACCTTGACGTCGGACTAGAAATCCCCGAAGCCGCCCATATCGCCCAGGCCGCCGCCGTCGCCGCCCCAGCCGCCGCCATCGCCACCCCAGCCGCCACCACCGTCGCCGCCGCCGTCCCAGCCACCACCGTCGCCGCCACCGCCACCGTCGCCGCCACTGGCGTCCTGGAATCCGGCGTCGTAGCCGTCGCCGTAGCCGTTCTCAAAGCCGGAGGCGGTGTAGCCCACGCCGTGCATGCCGGAGAACAACGCATCGAACAGCAGCACCGAACCCAATCCCCAGGCTCCGGCGACCAGCGCGGGTTTCCACCACGGCTCCGAGTACCAGCCCGCGGGTACCGGCCGGCCGGCGACGCGGCCGCCGGGGTAGTAGTTCGGCGTGCTTTCCGACGGGGCGGGGGAGGCCTCGATCGAGCGGCCGTCGAGTTGCACCCGGCGGTCCTCGGTGACCGTGCCCGCCGACCGTTGACCGGCCAGCGCCTCCAGCTCGGGACCCGGGTCCATGCCCATGGCGGTGCGGGCGGCGCGCACGTAGTAGAGGCCTTCCATCGCGCTGTCCTTGGCCAGCGCGGCCTGCTTGGCGGTGGTGGCCTGGTCGATCTGTGACGAGGCCGCGGTGAACCGCTCGGACGCGTCGGCCAGCGCCTGTTTGGATGCCTCGTCGGTGCCGCTCAGGTTGAGCACCTGGCCGCCGAGGCGTTCGATGGCGCGGCGGGCATCGGCCTTGGCGTCGGCGAGCGTGGCCGCTGACCGGTTACCGGAGGCCCGCGACGAACTCCAGACGGCAAGGGCGATGGCGCCGACGACCACGACGATAAGGATCAACAGCACCGAATTCATACGCTCAGCCTACCGGCGCGGGCGCCGGGTGAACCCGGCCGAGAATCAGACCTTGGCAACGCCGAGCGCGGCGTACACCTCGTCGCTGAGTGCGACGCTGCGCGGGTCGGCGTTTGCTTTGGTCGCGTCGAAGTTGTTCATCACATACGAGTAGCCGATGCGGTGCTCGAGGTCGACGAACGCGAACGAGCCGCCGGAGCCGCCATGACCGAAGATCCGGGTATTCGGGCCCGCCATGCCGCGCTGGTTGAGCATGTATCCCAGCCCCCAGCCATGGTCGGCGACCCGCGGTCCGAGCACCATGTCCATCTCGAATCCGCCCTGCGAAACCCGACACAACTCCATGTGGTCGCGGCTGATCACCTTGCCCAGCGCCATCGCGTTGTAGAAGCCCGCCAAGCCCAGAGCCGAGACGTGTGCATTGGTGCTGGGGTACTCCACCGAGCGCCACACATCGATCGCCTCCGACCCCACCTCGTCGTCCGGCACGAAGCCCATCGCGATCGAGAGCCCCGCCATCGGATGTTCGGTCAGTGAGGTCGGCTGTCCCGGTGCGTCCCCGGCGGCGAGTACCTGGCGGATGTTCGGCTTGTTGACCATCTCGGCGCAGCGGTGGTGCTCCGATGAGGGCAGGCCGACGTGCACGTCGATGCCCAGCGGCTCGGCGATCTCAGTCCGCAGAAATCGGCCGATGGTGCGGCCGGTCACCCGGCGCACGACCTCGCCGAGGATGAAACCGAAGGTCACCATGTGATAGCCCTGGGCCGTCCCGGGCTCCCACCACGGCTCGGCGGCGGCGATCTTCCCGCAGACCCCGTCCCAGTCCAGCGTCTCCGCGGGAGTCAGCCGGAAGCGCGGGCCGATCACGCCGGAGCGGTGGCCAAGCACCGAGGCGATGGTGATCGCCTCCTTGCCGGCCTGTCCGAATTCCGGCCAGTAGCGCGCCACCGGCGCGTGCAGGTCGATCTCGCCGCGGTCGGCCAGCAGATGCACGCATGTGCTGGTCAGCCCCTTGGAGCCGGAGAAAATGCTCGCCAGGGTGTCTTCCCGCCAGGGCCGGGCCCCGGCGGCGTCGGCCCAGCCGCCCCAGAGGCTGACGGCCTGTTCGCCGTCCACCCAGACCGCGACCGCGGCCCCGATCTCGCCGCGCTTGGTGAAGTTCTGTTCGAACGCGTCGCGCACCCGCTCGAAGCCGGGTGCGCACACACCGTTGATAGGGACTTCACGGTCGACCAACGATCCTCCTGAGAAGAAGGTCTTAGTGGAGCGGGCGACGGACAGCGAAGCCGCGTAGCTGGTTTGGACGATTCTTAGCGGATCCCAACGGGGGTTCGGGAATGTGCTGGTCGAAGGGTCGCGGACGAACTGAAAAACCAACTGCAACAGTACGTTTAGTGCGTCTGGCACACGATTACGGTACGGCGTCAGTACGGCTCCGGTTCGGTTGCGCCGCAGGTACAGATTAGGTACAGCGGGCCCATAGCGCCAACCGGCGACCGGCCGCGCCGGTGCACCCGCTACTTGCCGCGCTTGCGCTTGTGGCTGGCGCTGCTCTTCGCCGCGCGACCGACCTTGCCGGTCCCACGCCGGGCCTTGGTGGCGGACTTTGCTCGGGCTGTCTTATGCTTCTTGGTCGGCATCGTGGGTTCCTCTCGGTGGGGCAGCCGGTGGTGGGCTCTGGAAGGACCGCACCCACCACCGGGCCGTCTCGGGGCCGCAGTAGCGCGGCCTAGCGTGGCCGTAGCCACATGCGCCGGGTCGGCGCGGGCGACCGCTACCCGGCCACAATCTCGCCGGGATACCCGCGTGCTTCGCCCCGGCGCCGGGGCAGCTGTCGGCCATACGCATCGACGGGCGGGCACTTGGGCATGTACACCCCGCCCTCGCTCGGCGGGCGACCGTTCGCGTGCGGCGCTACCAGACCTGCCCCGTGGCCCATTTCGGTCTCCTGGTTGCGCTTGTCACGGGCAAGCTGGTTGGGGTTCTGCGGCGCCCGGCGCGGCGGTACGTACGGCGCGGGCTGGTCCCGCCACGGCTCAGGCGCGGTCATCGCGGGATCACCGGAGCGCTGTAGGAGCCGGTTGTTATTTTGCAAACGAACCGCAGCGCCAGGGTGCCTTGTCCGACGCCGAACCCGCGCGCAAAGAAGCTGTCCTGCAGCGGGTAGCCGTTCCAGTGGCCCGGAATATGGCGCAAGCCTTGGTAATCCACGGTCTTGCGCTCGCGGACGGCCACCGGTTTGAGGTCCGGGTTCGGCCCGCCCGACGCCACGACCGCGACGTAACCGACCGGGACAAAGTTGCTCTGGATCAACAGCGCGCCAGCGTATGAGCCCCAAACCTGGAGGCCGTTGTAGTCGGCGGCTGGGATGGG